>NZ_QNVX01000012.1:64278-248265 GCF_003314725.1 Rhodovulum sp. BSW8 | reverse complement strand
GCCGTCGCGCCCGCGGCCCGGCCCGCGGCGGTCGACCCGGTGGCGCTGGCGCGCGCGGCGGCGGCCGCGGCGCAGGATCTGGAAGGGCTGGCGGCGGCGATGGCCGCCTATGAGGCATGCGAGCTGAAGAAGGGCGCGCGGAACCTCGTCTTTTCCGAAGGCAATCCGAAGGCGCGGGTGATGGTGATCGGCGAGGCGCCGGGCCGGGACGAGGACCTGCAGGGCAAGCCCTTCGTCGGCCGCGCCGGGCAGCTTCTCGACCGGATGTTTTTCCATATCGGGTTGGGGCGCGCCGACCCGGCGGCCGAGCGCGCGCTTTATATCACCAATGTCCTGCCCTGGCGCCCGCCGCAGAATCGCGACCCCGAGGCGCAGGAGGTGGCGATGATGCTGCCCTTCCTCGAACGCCATGTCGAACTGGCCGATCCCGACATCCTGGTCCTGATGGGCAACCATTCCTGCGGCGCGCTTCTGGGGCGGAAGGGCATCACCCGGCTGCGCGGCCACTGGGTCGAGGCGCTGGGCCGGCCCGCGCTGCCGATGTTTCACCCGGCCTATCTGTTGCGCAATCCCCATGCCAAGCGCGATGCCTGGCACGATCTGCTGATGCTGCAGGCGCGGCTGAGGGGCGGATGATGGGGCCGGTCGATCTTGTGACGCTCGCGGCCTTCGTGCCGGCGGCGCTGGCCCTGAACCTGACGCCCGGGGCCGACATGATGTTCTGTCTGGGGCAGGGGCTGCGCGGCGGCCCGCGCGCGGCGCTGGCGGCCGATCTCGGCATCGCGCTGGGCTGTTTCGTTCATGTGACGCTGGCCGGGCTCGGGCTCGGCGCGGTGGTGGCTGCGGTCCCGGGCGCGTTCGAGGCGATCCGCTGGGCGGGCGTCGCCTATCTGCTCTGGCTGGCCTGGGGCGCGCTTCGGCACGGGGCGCTGGCGCCGGGGCTGCCCGCCGTCACGCCCCGCCGGGCCTTCCGCGAGGCGCTGGCGGTGAACCTCACCAATCCCAAGGTGATCCTCTTCGTGCTGGCCTTCCTGCCGCAATTCGTGGTGGCCGAGCGCGGCGCGGTGCTGGCGCAATTCCTGATCCTGGGGGGTGTGCTGTCGCTTGGGGGCTTCATGGTCAACGGCGCGGTCGGGGTCTTCGCCGGGCGGGCGCGGCAGGTCCTGAGCGGCTCGCGCACGGTCGAGCGCGCACTTGGCGTCGTTTCGGCGGCGATCTTCACGGCGCTGGCGGTGCGGCTGGCGGTTCTGCAAAAGGGGTAGGCATGGCAGGTATCGACGGGACTAGGGAGTTCGTCCCGGTCAGGATCGCGGTCCTGACCGTGTCGGACACGCGCGGGCTGGCCGAGGACCGGTCTGGCCAGACGCTGGCCGACAGGATCGCGGCGGCGGGTCATATTCTGGCCGATCGCAAGATCCTGAAGGACGAGCGCGCCGAGATCGCGGACCAGCTGCGCGCCTGGTGTGCCGATCCCGAAATCGACGTGGTGATCTCGACCGGGGGCACCGGGCTGACCGGGCGCGACGTGACCGTCGAGGCCCATCGCGACGTCTACGAGAAGGAGATCGAGGCCTTCGCGACGCTCTTCACCCTGGTGTCCTTCGGCAAGATCGGCACGTCTGCGGTGCAAAGCCGCGCCACCGGCGGCGTCGCCCAGGGCACGTATCTCTTCGCGCTGCCGGGCAGTACCGGCGCCTGCAAGGATGCCTGGGACGAAATTCTGGTGCATCAGCTCGACTATCGCCACCCTCCCTGCAATTTCGTCGAGATCTTTCCGCGACTCGACGAACACCGCCGACGGAAATAGGTATATTCGCCATAGTGAATGTGTGCCCCGTTGCGGCCGCCCGGGCGTTTCTGTCGGGCGCCGTGGCAGGCGGCCTTGCGACCCGATGCGACGGGAAAGGACGGTTCGATGCGTTTCCTCCGCCGCAGCCTCACGGGGCTGTTCCTGCTGGCCCTGACGCTTGGGCTGCTGGCCTATGCGGCGGCGACGCTGCGGTCAGCCATCGACGCGCGCCGGTCCGACCGGCCCAAGGCGCCGCCCGTGGCCGAGCGGGTCTTCTCGGTCAATGTCGTCCCGCTCCGCCCCCGGACCGTGACGCCCGAGCTGACCGCCTTCGGCGAGATCCGCTCGCGCCGCAGCCTCGAGCTTCGGGCCGAGGCCAGCGGCCGGGTGGTCTATCTGCATCCCGCTTTCGAGGAGGGCGGGCGGGTCGCGGCGGGCGATCTGCTGCTGCGGGTCGATCCGGCCGATGCGACCTCGGCCCGGGATCTGGCGCGGGCCGATCTGAGCCAGGCCGAGGCCGATCTGCGCGATGCCAGGCGGCGCCTCGATCTGGCTCATGACGAACTGACCGCGACCGAGCTGCAGGCCGGGTTGCGGCAGAAGGCGTTGGGTCGCCAGAAGGACCTGCGCGGGCGCGGTGTCGGCACAGATGCCGCGGTCGAAGAGGCAGAGCTGACGGCCGCCGCCGCCGATCAGGCGGTGGTGTCCCGCCGCCAGGCGCTGGCCCAAGCCGAGATCGGGCTTGAAACGGCCTTGACCGCGCTGGCCCGGGCCCGGATCGCGCTGGGCGATGCCGAGCGCGCACTGGCCGATACCGAACTGCGCGCGGCCTTTTCCGGCACGCTGATCGATGTGAGCCTGGTCGAAAGCGGGCTGGTCGGGGCCAATGAACGGGTGGCCGACCTGATCGATGTGTCGGCGCTGGAGGCCGGGGTGCGGGTCTCGACCGCCGAGTTCAGCCGCCTGCTGGACGAGAGGGGCGCGTTGCGGCCGCTGCCGGTGACGGTGACGCTCGATGTCTACGGCGCCAACCTGACCGCGCGGGGGGTGCTGTCGCGCGAAAGCGGGGCGGTGCCAGATGGCCAGGTCGGGCGGCTGGTCTATGCCCGGCTCGACGACGCGCCGGGCTTCCGGCCGGGCGATTTCGTGACGCTCCGGGTCGAGGAACCCGCGCTGGAGGATGTCGCGGTCCTGCCCGCCAGCGCGCTGGACGCGGCGAACGAGATTCTGGTGCTGGACGCCGAAGACCGGCTGGAGGCGGTGCCGGTCACGCTGCTGCACCGTCAGGGCGACCGGGTGCTCCTGCGCGCGCCCGGGCTTGCGGGCCGCGAGGCGGTGGCCGAACGCTCGCCGCTTCTGGGGGCGGGCATCAGGGTGCGCCCGCTGCGCCCCGGCGCCGCCGCCGAACCGGACGACGCGACAGAGGCGACGGTCGAGCTCAGCCCCGAACGCCGCGCCGCGCTGATCGCCTTCGTCGAGACCAGCCCGGCCCTGCCGCAGGAGGCGCGCGCCCGGATCCGCGCCCAGCTCGACCAGCCGCGTGTGCCCGCGCGACTGGTCGAACGGCTTGAAACCCGGATGGGGGGCTAGGCCGGTGCCGGGCCGGGTTGCCAGCGCCGCGGGCGGGCTTCTGTCCTATTTCACCCGCCACCGGACGGCGGCGAACCTGCTGTTGCTGCTGCTGATCGTGGCCGGGCTCTTTGCCGCGCCGCGGATGCGGGCGCAGTTCTTTCCCGACGTGATCGTCGAGACAGTCTCGGTCTCGGTGATCTGGGAGGGCGCGGGACCCGAAGAGGTCGATGCCGGGATCGTGCAACTGCTGGAACCGGAACTCCGCGCGGTCGAGGGGGTGGAAGAGACCGCGTCGCAATCGGTCGAGGGCTTGGCCACCATCACCCTCGATTTCGAGCCCGGCTGGGACATGGCGCGCGCCACCAACGACGTGCAGGCCGCGGTCGATGCCGAAACCGACCTGCCCGAAGAGGCCGAAGAGCCCGAGGTGACGCGCGGCGCCTGGCGCGACCGGGTGACCGATGTGGTGATCACCGGCCCGGTCGCGGTGGACCAGATCGGGCGGCTTGCCGACGAGCTGGTCGACCGGCTGTTCGCGGCGGGCATCACCCGCACCACGATCCGCGGCCTCGCCGCACCCGAGACGCTGGTCGAGGTGCCCTCGATCGAGCTGATGCGCCATGACATCACCATGGCCGAGATTGCCGCCGTGCTGGCCGCCGAGGCCGAGACCGCGCCCGCGGGCGATGTCTCGGGCGGCAATACGAGGGTCCGGACCGGGGTCGAGAAGCGCAGTGCGGCCAGCATCGCCGGCGTCGTGCTGCGCTCCTACCCGGATGGCTCCAAGCTGACGGTGGGCGACCTGGCCCATGTCCGGGTCGAGGGCGCGGATCGCGAGCGCGCCTATTTCGTCGGCCCCCACCCGGCGATCTCGCTCCGGGTCGACCGCTCGGACCGGGGCGACGCCATCGAGATGGAGGCCGTGGTGCGCGCCGTCGTGGCCGGGATGACGCCGTCGCTGCCCGAGGGCGTGCGCATCGACCTGATCCAGACCCAGGCCGATTATATCGCCGGGCGGCTCGACATCCTGCTCGGCAACGGGCTGATGGGGCTCGGGCTGGTGCTGGGGCTGTTGTTCCTGTTTCTGAATGCGCGCACCGCCTTCTGGGTGGCGGCGGGCATTCCGGTCGCGATGCTGGCCACCGCCGCGCTGATGTTCGCGGCCGGGCTGACGATCAACATGATCTCGCTTTTCGCGCTGATCATCACCCTCGGGATCGTGGTCGACGATGCCATCGTGGTGGGCGAGCATGCCGATTTCCGCGCCCGCCATCTGGGCGAGCCGCCGGTGCTGGCCGCCGAGAACGCCGCCCGCCGGATGGCCGCGCCGGTCTTTTCGGCGACGCTGACCACCATCGTCGCCTTCTATGCGCTGGTGGTGATCGGCGGGCGCATGGGGCATCTGATCGCCGATATTCCCTTCACCGTGATCGCGGTGCTGACCGCCTCGTTGGTGGAATGCTTCCTGATCCTGCCCAATCACATGGTCCATGCGCTGGCCCATTCGGCCAAGGAGCATTGGTATGACTGGCCGTCGCGCCAGTTCAACCGGGGGTTCCGGCGGTTCCGCGAAGGCCCGTTCCGCCGCCTGATGCGGCTGGTGATCCGGGGCCGCTATCCGGTGATGGCGGGCTGCCTGCTGCTGCTGGCGGTGCAGGTGGCGGCAGTGATCCGGGGCGATGTGCCCTGGCGGTTCTTCAATGCCCCGGAAGAGCGGTCGGTCACCGGCAATTTCATGATGCTTTCCGGCGCCGACCGGGCCGATACCGCCGCGATGATGGCCGAGCTGCAGCGCGCGGCCGAGGCGGTCGGGGCGCGCTATGCGGCGGAATATGGCAGCGACCCCGTGACCTATGCGCTGGCCGAGATGGGCGGCAATGCCGGGCGCGGGCTGGCCGGGGCCGAGATCAAGGACCCGGACCTTCTGGGGGCGATTTCGCTTGAACTGATCGACGCCGATGCCCGGCCCTATTCCTCCTTCGACTTCGTGCGCGCGCTTCAGGACGAGGTGCGGCCCCATCCCAAGGTGGAAAGCCTCAGTTTCCGCAGCTGGCGGGCCGGGCCGGGGGGCGATGCGCTCGATGTCCAGTTCTTCGGCGCCGAGGCGCGGGTGCTGAAGGCCGCGGCCGAACGGCTGAAGGCCGAGCTTGCGCGCTTTGGCGAGGTCTCGGCGCTGGAGGACAGCCTGGCCTATGACAAGGAAGAGGCGGTCTTGGATCTGACCGCTCAGGGCGCGGCGCTGGGCTTCACGATCGAGGATCTGGGCCGGGTGCTGCGCCACCGCATCAACGGGATCGAGGCCGCGACCTATCCCGAGGGGCCGCGTTCGGCCACGATCCGGGTCGAGCTGCCCGAGGCCGAGTTGACCGCCGATTTCCTCGACCGGATGCAGGTGCGCAGCCCCGAGGGCGTCTATCTGCCGCTGGCCGATCTGGTCACGGTCGAGCGCCGCACCGGGTTTTCCTCGGTCCGGCGCGAAAACGGGCTGCGGGTGGTCACGGTCACCGGCGATCTGTCCGAGGACGACCCGGCGCGCGCCGCCGAAATCTCGACCCGGCTGAAAGACGCGATCCTGCCCGCGATCGAGCGCGATCTGGGCGTCTCCTGGCGGCTGGGCGGGCTGTCGGAACAGGAAAAGGACTTTCTTGCCGATGCGCGGCTGGGCTTCGGGCTGTGCCTTGTCGGGATCTACCTGATTCTGGCCTGGATCTTCTCCAGCTGGACCCGGCCGGTCGTGGTGATGGCGATCATTCCCTTCGGGCTGGTCGGCGCGATCTGGGGCCACGCGCAATGGGATGTGCCGCTGTCGATGTTCACCGTCGTCGGGCTGATCGGCATGACCGGGATCATCATCAACGATTCCATCGTGCTGGTCAGTACGGTCGACGAATATGCCGACCGGCGCGGGCTGGTGCCCGCCATCGTCGATGCGACCGCCGACCGGCTGCGGCCGGTGGTGCTGACGACGCTGACCACGGTGCTGGGGCTCGCGCCGCTTCTGTTCGAGACCTCGCAGCAGGCCCAGTTCCTCAAGCCGACGGTCATCACGCTGGTCTACGGGCTTGGCTTCGGGGTCGGGCTGGTGCTGCTGGTGGTGCCGTCCCTGCTGGCGATGCAGCAGGATCTGGGGCGGCAGGTCGGCGCCCTGCGCCGGGCGCTGGGCGGGCGCGGGCGTCGGGCGATGCCGGTCCCGGCGCGGGCCGCGTTCGGGATGGCCGGGGTATTCTCGGGGACGCTTTTGCCCGAACTGCTGGGGGGCGGGCTGCCGGGGATCTGGCTGGCGCTGGTGCCGCCGCTGGCCGCCCTTCCGGCGCCGCTTGCGGCGTTTATTCTGTTCGTCTGCGGAAGCGCTTTGATCCTGGCGCTGGCCATCGCCGTCGCGCTGGTCGAGGGCCGCAAGTCCTGAGAGGGGCCTGAGAGGGCCGGGCGCTCAGCGCGCCCCGCCGCAGCCCTGAATGTCGACCGCGCGGTCCTGGCCCAGAAGCGTGATCCGCACCAAAGAGCGGTCGAGCGCGAAGGGCGTCCCGTCCGCGGGCACGATGTCCGATCGCGCGACCAACAAACTACCCTCGCGGTTCATCTCGGTCTCGGCGACCCAGATCGAGGGGTCGGGCAGTTCGAACACCGCGGTTTCGTCGCCGCCCAGCGGCGGCACCTCGATCCGCGCGGTCAGCCGAAGCCCGTCCGCGATCGGCTCGACCTCGCAGGCCACCCGTCCGACACGGGCCGCGCGCGCATCAAGCGGCTGGGCTGCCAGCGCGGCCCGGATCGGCGCGGCACGGCTTTCACCCGGCAACCGTTCGTCGAGCCTGAGCTCCATCGGCATGCAGATGTCGTGGCAGACCCCCAGGTCGATCCGCGCCCGGATCTCCATCGGGCGCCCGGGCTCGCCGGGCGTCACCTCGATCGGCAGGACCAGATCGTCGACATAGCCGATGGTGCGCATCCCGTTCGACGAGAACACGGTGGGCCGCGGCCAGTGCAGCCGCACCGCCGCGACATTCTTCGACCCGTGCCAGTCGAACCGGGGCGGGATGCCCGCATCGCCCGGCGCGCGCCAGTAGGTCTTCCAGCCCGGCGCGAGGGTCAGATGCAGCGCGGCCATGTAGGTGCCGCGGTCGGTCTGCCAGCCGGGCAGGATCTCGCCGCTGACCACGCTGTCCGGGGGCAGGGCGGTCTCTGCCCGGGCGGGGGAGGTCAGGGCCTGGGCCGCAAGGATCAGGGCGGCGGCGATCGGAACGAACAGATTTTTTGCCATGGCGCCCAAGATAGGCGCTCTGTCCCCGGCGCGGAATCACAAAGCGGCGAGAGAACGCCACAATTGCGGAACCGTGCCCTTGCGTCCTGCCCGGCTCGGGCACATGCTTGAACCGAGCAGGCGACAGGACAGGGCAGAATGCAGCTTGGAGGCAAGCTTCTGATTGCGATGCCCGGCATGGGCGATCCCCGCTTCGAAAGAAGCGTGGTCTATCTCTGCGCCCATTCCGACGAGGGCGCGATGGGCCTGATCGTCAACAAGCCGCTCAGCGAGATTTCGTTTTCGGATCTTCTCGACCAGCTCGACATCCCCCGCAGCCCCGGCGCGCGCGACATCCGGGTGCATTTTGGCGGGCCGGTCGAACATTCGCGGGGCTTCGTTCTGCATTCGGGCGAGTATCGCACCGACCGCGACAACACGCTTCGGGTCGATGCCCGGTTCGGGATGACCGCGACGCTCGATATCCTCGAGGACATCGCCCAGGGCGGCGGCCCGTCCAGTTCGCTTCTGGCGCTGGGCTATGCGGGCTGGGGGCCGGGGCAGCTCGAGGACGAGATCCGGCAGAACGGCTGGCTGACCTGCGATGCCGACCCGGCGCTGGTCTTCGACGGTGCCGATGGCAGCAAATGGGAACGCGCCATGCGGCTGATGGGCATCGACCCGCTGTTGTTGTCGCCCGCCGCCGGGCGCGCCTGAAAGACTGCCCGCCGCCGGGCGCGCCTGAAAGATTGCCCGCCGCCGGGCGCGCCTGAAAGTCGCCCGAAGAATCCGGTTCAGGGCCGGGGCGCGGCCGCGCGGCGCAGCCGGTCGTTGATCGCCCGGCCGAGCCCGTGGTCGGGGACCGGCGCGACGGCAATGGTCTGGCCCGGCGCGGTGCGGGCGTCGAGCCGGCGCAGCGCATGGAACAGCGCGGCCGCCGCCTCGACCAGATCGCCCGAGGCCGACAGGTTCAGCGCGGCCCCCGCACAGCCCGGCCCGAAGCCCAGCCAGAGCGCCCCCGGCGGCGGCACCTCGGCCTCCAGCACGACCCGCGCTCCGGGCGCGTAATGCGACCCCAACTGACCCGGCGCGGTGATCGCGGCCCCTTCGGCCCGCGCGGCGATCGCCATGCCAAGGCAGTCTTCCAGCGCCTCGGCGGGCAGCCCGCCCGGCCGCAGAAGAACCGGCCCGCCGTCCGCGTCGAAACCGAGGATGGTCGATTCCACCCCGACCGGGCAGGCGCCGCCATCGACCACCGCCGCGATCCGCGACCCGAGCCCCTCGATCACATGCTCGGGCCGGGTCGGGCTGACCGCGCCCGAGGGGTTGGCGGACGGCGCCGCGACCGGCCCGCCGAAGGCCCGCAGCAGCCCCTGGGCGACCGGATGATCGGGCACGCGCAGCGCCACGGTGGGCAGGCCCGCGCTGACCAGCGGCGACAGCCCGGACCCGGGCAAAAGCGGCAGCACCAGCGTCAGTGCGCCGGGCCAGAACGCCTCGGCCAGCCGCAGCGCCGGGTCCGGGAAACTGGCCAGCCGCGCGGCGGCGCCAAGATCGGGCAGATGCACGATCAGCGGGTTGAAGCGCGGCCGCCCCTTGGCCTCGAAGATCCGCGCCACCGCGCGGTCGTCGCGGGCATCCGCGCCCAGCCCGTAGACCGTCTCGGTGGGCAGCGCCACCAGCTTGCCTGCGGCCAGCAATGCGGCGGCGCGGGCCAGCCCGTCGGCATCGGGTGTCAGCGATTCGGCGCTCATGGGACGTTCCCTTACGTTGCGTTTGCGCTTGATGGGGCGGGGCGTTCCGTTACCTTCTGCCCGCGAAACGAGCGGTCAGATAAATCCGCCGAACGACCCCGACAAGCGGCGGCAATGGAGGCTTGCATGGCATATCGTGCTCCTGTGGCGGAATTCCAGTTCATTCTCGACCATGTGGTCGGGCTGGACGAGGTTGTGGCGACCGACCGATTTTCCGAGGCCACGCCCGATGTGACCCGGGCGATCCTCGATGGCGCGGGGCGGCTTTGCGACGATGTGCTGGCGCCGCTGCAACGGCCGGGCGACCTGCATCCGGCGCGGCTGGAAAACGGCGTGGTGCGCACCTCGCCGGGCTATGCCGAAGGCTATCGCGCCATTGCCGAGGGCGGTTGGGTGGCGCTGTCGGCGCCCGCCGAGCATGGCGGGATGGGGCTGCCGACCGCGCTTTCGACTGCGGTCAACGACATGATGAGCGGCGCCTGCCTGTCGTTGCAGCTGAACCCGTTGCTGACCCAGGGCCAGATCGAGGCGCTCAGCCATCATGCCAGCGACGAGATCCGGGCGCTTTACCTGCCGAAACTGATCGCGGGCGACTGGTCGGGCACGATGAACCTGACCGAGCCGCAGGCGGGGTCGGATGTGGGTGCCTTGAAGACCCGGGCGGTGCCCAATGGGGACGGCACTTATGCGGTGACCGGCCAGAAGATCTACATCACCTGGGGCGATGCCGATTTCATGGAGAACGTCGTGCATCTGGTGCTGGCGCGCCTGCCTGATGCCCCCGCAGGGACGCGCGGGATCAGCCTTTTCCTGGTGCCGCGCAACCTGCCCGATGCCGAAGGTCGGCCGGGTGTGGCGAACCGCGTCAAGGTGGTCAGCCTCGAACACAAGCTGGGGTTGCATGGCAGCCCGACCGCGGTGATGGAGTTCGACGGCGCCACCGGCTGGATGGTGGGCCAGCCCAACAAGGGCATGGCTGCGATGTTCACGATGATGAACAACGCGCGCCTCGGCGTCGGCGTGCAGGGCGTGGGCGTGGCCGAGGCCGCGTTCCAGCAGGCGCTGGCCTATGCCGCCGACCGGCGGCAGGGTCCGACGCCCCTGGGCGATGGCGGCATCCTCGGCCATGCCGATGTGCGGCGGATGCTGGCGGGGATGAAGGCCGAGATCTTCGCCGCGCGGGCCATCGCGCTGTCCTGCGCGGTCGCGGCCGATATGGGCACCGCGACGGGCGAGGCCGACTGGACGGCGCGCGCGGCCTTCCTGACCCCGATCGCCAAGGCCTGGGGCACCGAGGTCGGCATGGAGGTCGCCCAGCAGGGCGTGCAGGTTCATGGCGGCATGGGCTTCATCGAAGAGACCGGCGCCGCGCAATATCTGCGCGACGTGCGGGTGACCGCGATCTACGAGGGCACCAACGGCATCCAGGCGATGGATCTGGTGGGCCGCAAGCTGGCCGATGGCGGCGATGTCGCCTGGCGGCTTCTCGAAGAGGTCGAGCAGACCGCCGAGGCGGCGCGCGGCGTCTTCCCCGATCTTGCGGTCGAGGTCTGGACCGCGGCCGAGGCGCTGCGCGACACCACCGAATGGATGCTGGCCCGCGAGATGACCGACCGCTTTGCCGGGGCGGTGCCGTTCCTGCGCGCCTGGGCGCGGGTGCTGGGCGCGCAGCTGCACCTGGCGGCGGCGCTGGCCGAGGGCGGCTCGGGGCCGCGCAGCGCGCTGGCCCGCGTCTTCATCCGGCGGCTCTTGCCCGAACATGTCTCGGCTCTGGCGGCGGCGCGGGCCGGGGCGGACGACCTGTACGCCCTGTCCGACGCCGATCTCGGCGCATGATGGACGGCAGCCTGGCCCCGATCCGCACCCCCTTCGAGGTTCCGCCCGACGGTGGCGCGGCGGTCGAGATCGCCGAGGGCGTGCTGTGGCTGCGCCTGCCGCTGCCGCCGCCGCTGAAGCATGTGAACGTCTTCGCGCTGGACGATGGCCCGGGCTGGACGCTGGTCGATACCGGGCTCGACACCGAGCGCACCCGCGCGATCTGGCAGACGCTTCTGGCCGGACCGCTGGGCGGGCGCCCGGTCCGGCGGGTGATCCTGACCCATCACCACCCCGACCATGTGGGGCTGGCGGGCTGGTTCCAGTCGGCCCATGGCGCCGAGCTCTGGACCAGCCGCACTGCCTGGCTGTTCGCGCGGATGCTGACGCTTGACGAACAGCCGTTGCCCCGGCCCGAGACGCTCGAGTTCTATCGCGGCGCCGGGATGGACGCCGCAGTTCTGGCCGAACGCGCGGCTGAACGCCCCTTCAACTTCGCCGATGTGGTGGCGCCGATGCCGCTGGGCTTCCGGGCGCTCGCCGAGGGCGACCGGATCTCTGCGGGCGGGCGCGACTGGGATGTGCGGCTGGGCGACGGGCATGCGCCCGATCACGTCACGCTCTGGAGCCGCGACGACGCGCTGGTGATCGGCGGCGACCAGCTTTTGCCCTCGATCTCGCCCAATCTCGGGGTCTACGCGACCGAGCCGCTGAACGATCCGGTCGCGGGCTGGCTGGAAAGCTGCATCCGTTTCGCCACCCATGCGCGCGAGGATCATCTGGTCCTGCCGGGTCACAAGCTGCCTTTCACCGGCCTGCCGACCCGTCTGGTGCAACTGATCGAGAACCATCACGGCGCGCTAAACCGGCTGATCGAGGCGCTGGGCGAGGAACGCACTGCCTGCGACTGCTTTCCGGTGCTGTACCGCCGCGAGATCGGTTCGGGCGAATACGGGCTGGCGCTGGCCGAGGCGGTCGGCCATCTGAACCACCTGTACCTCACCGGCCGCGCGACCCGGCGCCGCCGGTCGGACGGCGCCTGGCTGTTTCGGAGTGAATAGCCCCGTGTATCGTTGGCGTCTTCTTCGCTGATTTCGAGGCCAGGAGGCCATGACGAGCTGCAGCAGGTTCAGCGATGCGTTCAAGCGGGACGCGGTCGCGCAGATCACCGAGCGGGGCTGCCCGGTCAGGGACGTGTCCGAGCGTCTCGGGGGCAGCCCGTAGTCGCTCTGCGCCCGGAAGGAGACGTTCGCGAAGGGTCATCGGCAGAGGCGGAGAAGGACACCGCGATACGGCGCCTGAAGACGGAACTGGCGCGGGTCTCAGGAGCGTGACATCCTGAAAAGGGCCACCGCGTATTTCGCCAGGGATGCAACGTGAGATACGCGGTCGTGGCCGGGCATCGCGGACAGTTCTCCGTCCGGGCGATGTGCCGTTCTCTGCGCATCCGGCCGGGCGGCTTCTATGCTGGGTTGAAGGCGCCGTTGGGCAAGCGTGCCGAGGAAGACGCCCGCCAGACCGACCTGCTGAAGGAAGCCTGGGCCGAAAGCGGCAAGGTCCATGGGCACCGCAAGCTGCACGACGATTTTCTTGAACGGGGCGAAGATGTCGGCCTGAACCGCGTTGCGCGCCTGACCGGGCTGGCCGGGATCACGGCTCAGATCGGCGCCAAGCGCCGCCCCGGGACGTATGGCGGCAAGCCCTCGGTCGTGGTCGACACCACCCTCAATCGCCGGTTCGACGTGGAGGCGCCGGACAAGGTCCGGGTGGCCGATATCACCTCCACCCGGACGCAGGAGGGCGTCGCCTGCCTGGCGGTGGTGATCGATCTGTCCTCACGCCGCGTGGTCGGATGGTCCATGCAGTCACGCCAGAGACCGACGTCGTGCTTCTGGCTCTGCTCATGGCCACGTGGCGCAGGAAGCCGAAGGCCGAGGGGCTGATCCACGCGGATCAGGCAAGCCAGTTCACGAGCCTGGACTGGGACGCTTTCCTGAAAGCCCACAACTTGGAGCATTCCACGAGCCGGCGCGGCAATTGCCACGATAACGCCGTCGCCGGAAACTTCTTCAACCTGCTCAAGCGGAGAGGATCGGGCGCCGAACCTACCGGACCCGCCAAGAAGCGCGGCAGGACGTGTTCGACGACATCGGGATGTCTACAACCCGAAGCGCAAGCACGCGCGGACCGGAATGCCGTCGCCCCTCGAGTTCGAGCGGCAGCAGAAACTGAGGCATGAGGGCGTCCAGGACACTCGGAGCCATTCACAGGGTCGGCACAGCCTGACCCCGCGCCGGGAAGCGCAGGCGTGGGCGGAATGCCACGCCCCGCGCTGCATCGCGGCATCGCGGGCGGCGGCAAGGTGACAGCGCCCGGGGCTTCGACTAGGGTGCCGCCAGCGAACAGGCAGGGGATACCGCAGGCATGGCAGCTTTCCGAACCGGCGCGACGCGCCTGTCCGTTCCGCCGTGCCGCGCGCATGCCCCCGCCCTCTCTCCGTCCTCCTGCCGCGCCGTCCGGCCGTTCCGGCCCGCCGCCGCCCATTTCCGGTCTGCCAAATGTTCCGTTTCCTGATTGCCTGCCTTCTGCCGCTGTTCCTGCTGGGCTGCGGCGCCGAATCCACCTGGGCCCCCGACGAAGCCGTCGCCCGGGCCAAGTACCGGGACGCCGCGTCGCCCTCGATCACGCTTTACACCATGATCAACAACCGGTCCGGTTCGGGCGCGCATTCGGCGCTGATGATCAATGGCAGCGAACGGGTGATCTTCGATCCGGCCGGAAGCTGGTGGCACCGTGCCGCCCCCGAACGCAATGACGTGCATTATGGCATCACCCCGAGGATGCTGGAGTTCTACATCGACTACCATGCCCGCGTGACCTATCACGTCGTCGCCCAGACGGTGCAGGTCTCGCCCGAGGTGGCCGAGCGCGCGCTGCGGCTGGTCGAGGGTTATGGCGCTGTGCCGAAGGCGATGTGCGCCCGGTCGACCAGCGATGTGCTGAACCAGCTTCCGGGCTTCGACAGCATCCCCCATACCGTCCGCCCCAAGGCGGTGATGTCGGCCTTCGCCAAGCTGCCGGGCGTCACCACGCGCGAATATTACGACGACGATCCCGACGAACACGAGGACCTGCTGCGCGAACAACAGCGCGCCCGGTTCGACGAACTGGTCCAGGGCATCGTCGAGGGCCAGTAGGCCTGGCCTCGGGAAAGGGGCGGCGGCAGGCCCGCCGCCTCAGCCCAGTTTGCCTTAGCCCAACAGGAACAAAAGCGCGTAAAGCGTGACCGCGCCCGCGCCGATGGCGGCCAGCACGGATTTGCGCCACCAGCCGACGGCCACGGTGACGACCGCCGCGGCCAGCCGCGCCGGATCGGGGTCGCCGCCGGTTGCGGGCGGCCAGACCACGGCGGGCGCGACCAGCGCGGGCAGCACCGCCACCGGCGTATAGCGCAGGTGCCGCAGCAGCCAGTCGGGCAGCCGCCGCCCGCCCATCGCACCGAGGAAGGAAAACCGCATCAGGAAGGTGCCGATCCCGAGCGTGACGATGATCGCCCAGGTCCCTGCCGTGCTCCAGCTCATCTAGCGCGCTCCCATCCGGCGTTCGATCTCGGCGCCCACGGCCATCGCCGCCACCGCCGCGATCATCAGCCCCAGATTGAAGGGCAGCCCGGCAAAGACCAGCGCCAGCGCGACCGAAGTGCCGGCCACCGCGACATGGGCCGGGGTCCGAAGCGCGGGCGCGACCATCGCCAGAAAGGTGATCGGCAGCGCGAAGTCGAGCGCGAATTGGGGCGGGATGCTGCGCCCCGCGACCGCGCCGACCAGGGTCATGCCGTACCAGGCGGGCAGCATCGGCGTGACCGCGCCCGCAAAGAAGGCGATCCGCTCGGCCACAGTCATCTCGGGGCGCGCCTCAAAGCGGGCATGCGCGACCGCGTAGGTCTGGTCGAAGAGGCCATAGGCGACCAGCGCCCGCTGCCAGAGCGGGGCCGCGCCCAGATAGGGCGTCAGCGAGGCCGAGTACATTGCCATCCGCATGTTGACCGCCAGCGCCGTGGCGATCACCACCAGCGTATGCGCGTTCTCGGCCATCAGTTGCACCGCCGAGAACTGCGCAGCCCCCGCCAGCACCACCATCGAAAACCCCATCACCTCTGGCAGCGAGAACCCGGCCTCGGTCGCCACCACCCCGAAGAGAAGCGCGAAGGGCACCAGGATCAGAAGGAACGGCGCGCCTTGGCGCAGGCCGGTCAGATAGGCAGAGTTCCGGGTGGAGGCAGGCATGGCGGGGGACTAGGCTGAAGAGGTCCCGATGGGCGTAAGGCCCGGCGGGACAGGATGCAATCGCAAACCGGAGGCGGCATGCGGATCTTCGGAACGATCCTCGCGGGCGGGCAGGGGCGGCGGCTTGGAGGCCGCGACAAGGCGTTGATCGGGCTTGGCGGGCAGACGCTTCTGGCGCGGGTGGCCGAGAGGCTGGAGCCTCAGGTCGAACGGCTGGCGCTCAGCGCGAACGGCCCGGCCGGGGCGTACGCGACGGCCGGGCTTGGTCCGGGCGTGCCGGTGCTGCCCGATCCGCCGCCGGGCGATCTGGGGCCGCTGCTGGGCGTTCTGGCCGGGCTCGACTGGGCCGCGGCGCATGGGGCCGACTGGCTGGTGACCGCGGCCATCGACACGCCCTTCCTGCCCTGCGATCTGGTGCCGCGCCTGCTGCTGGCGGCCGAAACCGCGGGCACCGGGCTTGCGATGGCGGCCAGCGGCGGGCGGCGCCATCCGACTGCGGCGCTCTGGCCCGTGGGGCTTCGCGGCGAGCTTGCCGCCGAGGTCGCGGGCGGGCTGCGCAAGCTTGGCGTCTTCGGCGCGGCGCGCGGCGCGGCGCTGGCCGATTTCGCGACCGTGCCCGGCCCCGATCCGTTCTTCAACGTCAACACGCCCGAGGATCTGGCGGCGGCCGAGGCGGCGCTGGGATGACCATGGTGGATACGGTCATCATGGCCGACTGGTCGGCCCGGTCCGGCCCCTCGCCGGCCCGTCCCTCGGCCGATGCGATCTGGATCGCGGTGGCGCGCCGGGGCTGGACGACCGCGACGGCCTATTTCCGCAACCGCGCCACCGCCGAAGCGGCGCTTGTCGATCTTCTGGACGGCGAGATCCGCGCGGGGCGCCGGGCGCTTCTGGGGGCCGATTTCGCCTTCGGCTATCCGGCGGGTTTCGCCCGGGCGCTGACCGGCACCGCCTCGGCCCGCGCGGTCTGGGCCTGGGTCGCGGACCGGCTGGAGGACCGCCCGGACAACTGCAACAGCCGCTTCGAGCTGGCCGATGCGATCAATGCCGCCCTGCCCGGAGGTGGCCCCTTCTGGGGCTGTCCGGCGGCCCGCGCCGCGCGGCTGGCGGATCTGACGACCACGCGCCCGGCTAACATCGTCTTCGCACCGCATCGCCGGGTCGAGCGGCTGCTGCGCGATCGTGGCGGGCCGGGGCGGGCCGTCAAGAGCGTCTGGCAGCTTTACGGGGCGGGGGCGGTCGGTTCGCAGGTGCTGGTCGGGCTGCCGATGCTGCACCGGCTGGCCGGGCGGTTCGGGACCGATCTGGCGGTCTGGCCGTTCGAGCCGACCGGAGCGACCGGAGCGACCGGGGCGCCCCTCACCCTCGCCGAGATCTATCCCGCGATGATCGGCCCGGAGGTGGCCGAGGCGCTGGCGGCCCGGCCCGGACAGATCCTCGACGAGTGGCAGATGCGGCTGATGGCAGAGGCGGTGCTGGCGGCCAGCGGCGCGGGCAGGCTCGCGGCGCTGCTGGACGTGCCGCCCGGCGCCGAACTGGCCGAAGAGGCCTGGATTCTCGGGGCAAGCGACCCCGAGGCGTTGCGCGCCGGGGCGAAGGCGTCGCTCAGCCGAACATGCCGGTGACGCGGCCCAGCAGCATGAAGGCGCGCGCGGTGCGGGTCTCGGCCAGGTCGTTGAGCTCCTGATCGCTGGCGGCGGCCTCGAATTCGACCAGAACCCGGTCGAACTGGCGCAGGAAATGGTGCGCCACGTCGCGGAAGATCGGGTCCTTCTTCATGCGCGCGGCGGTCAGCGCCAGACAGGACCGGTCGCGCACGCCGCCCAAGGCCGAGACCGGCAGACCGCGCTCGCCCTGCGCGAATCGGCGCCAGATCTCGGGACGCGCCCGGTCGGGATGCAGATCGTCCATGTAGATCCCCTCTTCGCTGAGAAGGGTCAGGATGTCCTGGGCCGAGCGCACCAGCTTGGACGCGGTGCGATCCTCGAGCGCCCGGCGCAGCGCGCGGAACCCGGCGCGGTCCGAGGTGTCCTCGGGGAAGTTCAGCGCCCGGATGAATTCCTCGACGGTCAGCGGCCGGACCGTGTCCTCGGGCACCGAGCCAAGGGCAAGACGCGGCTGGTCGTCCGGCGGGGTCTTCGACGGAGAGGCGGCGGGCGCTGTGCGGGGGGCCGAAGGGCCGGGATGGGCCTTGGTCGACAGGGCCTGCGGCACCTGAATGTCGGCGATCTCGACGGCCCGGTCGCGCCGGGTGGCGAAGGTCGCGATCGCGTCCTGGGTTTCGCGCTGGGCGCGGGCCAGATCGTCGATCCGCTTTTCCATCGAGGGGCGGACATCCATGCCCGCGCCCTGCTGCTGCGCCAGATAGGCCTGGCGAAGCGAGTCGACCGTCGCCTGCAGACGCGCGGCTTCCTGACGCAGCAGCCGCGCCGAGCGCGCGCCTTGCGCCACCACCCAGATCAGCCCGACCGGCAGCGCCAGCGCCAGCACCGTGACCGCCGTGCCAAGCGCGCCGCCCCCGGTCCCGGCAACGCCGTCCGCGCTGGCCAGCAGCGCGCCCGACAGCCCCAGCCAGGCGACGCTCAGGACGCCGGCGGCGATCTCGATCCGCGACAGGCCGCCCTCGCGGCCCTGTCCCGCAACGGGGGCCAGATCGAACGGCTTGTCCTTGTCCCTCTCCGCCATGCCAGCGGCCCCGTCCGGTAATGTCAGATGTAGCGGATGCTCAGAACTTCGTAGCTGCGCTCGCCGCCCGGCGTGCGCACCTCGACGCTGTCACCCTCTTCCTTGCCGATCAGCGCGCGGGCCAGAGGCGACTTGACGTTCAGAAGGCCCCTCTCGATATCGGCCTCGGCTTCGCCGACGATCTGGTAGGTCTTCTCTTCGTCGCTGTCCTCGTCGACCAGCGTCACCGTCGCGCCGAACTTGATCGCGCCGGACAGCTTGGACGTGTCGATCACGTCGGCCCGCGACAGCAGGCCCTCGAGCTCCTTGATGCGGCCCTCGATGAAGCTCTGCTTTTCGCGCGCGGCGTGGTATTCGGCGTTCTCGGACAGGTCGCCATGTTCGCGCGCTTCGGCGATGGCCCGGATCACGGCGGGACGCTCGACGCTTTTCAGCGTCTTGAGTTCTTCGTCGAGCGCGGTGTAGCCCGCGCGGGTCATGGGTATCTTTTCCATAGGACTCTTCGGACAGTTCACAGAACGGAATGCAGACCCCGCGGGTCCGCTTTCACGAGTAGGTCGGTCTACCCTGACCGGAGTGCGGGAGCAATTGCAATAGGCGAAAGATCCGCGCTTGGGCAGAGCCCCGCGCAGGCATAGCGGCGGCCGGAGAGACTATTCATTTTCTTATGCCGCGCCGCCGCGAAATGATGTTGCCGAACAATTGAATTGACGGCCCGGCTGAGTTAACGGTTTGCGGACTGCATTCAGCCAGGGCGGCCGGTGCGCCGGCCGAGAAGGGTAATCGCATGGCCGAGATCGAACGGGAATCGATGGAATACGACGTGGTGATCGTGGGAGCCGGCCCCTCGGGGCTTTCGGCGGCGATCCGCCTGAAGGAACTCGATCCCGATCTGTCGGTCGTCGTGCTCGAGAAGGGGTCGGAGGTCGGCGCGCATATCCTGTCGGGCGCGGTGCTCGACCCGATCGGGCTGAAGGCCCTGTTTCCCGACTGGAAGGAGCGCGGCGCGCCGGTCTCGGTGCCGGTCAAGGAGGACAATTTCGTCTTTCTCGGCAAAAGCGGCAGCCTGCGCTTTCCCAACTGGCTGATGCCGCCCTTGATGTCGAACCATGGCAAGTACATCGTCTCGATGGGCAATGTCTGCCGCTGGCTGGCCGAACAGGCCGAGGCGCTGGGGGTCGAGATCTTCCCCGGCATGGCCTGTTCGGAACTGGTCTGGGGCGAGGACGGCGCGGTCAAGGGCGTCGTCGCGGGCGAATTCGGGCGGCAGGCCGACGGCACGCCCGGGCCGAATTACGAGCCGGGGATGGAACTGCACGGCAAGTATGTCTTCATCGCCGAGGGCGTGCGCGGTTCGCTCGCCAAGCAGATCATCGCGAAATTCGACCTTTCGAAGGGCCGCGACCCGCAGAAATACGGGCTCGGCATGAAAGAGGTCTGGGAAATCGACCCCAAGAAGCACAGGGAAGGCACCGTCACCCACACCATGGGCTGGCCGCTGAACGGCAATGGCGGCGGCGGGTCCTTCATCTATCACGCCGAGAACAACCAGATCTTCATCGGCTTCGTGGTGCACCTGAACTACCGGAACCCGCATCTTTTCCCCTACATGGAATTCCAGCGCTTCAAGCATCACCCGATGGTGGCCGAGCTGCTGGACGGCGGCAAGCGCGTGGCCTATGGCGCGCGGGCGATCTCGGAGGGCGGCTATCAGTCGATCCCGCAGGCGGCCTTCCCCGGGGGTGTGCTGCTGGGCTGTTCGGCCGGGCTGGTGAACGTGCCGCGGATCAAGGGCAACCACAATGCCATGATGTCGGGGATCGAGGCCGCCAAGGCGGCGGTCGCCGCGATCAAGGCGGGGCGCGCGGGCGATGTGCTTGCCGACTATGACGACGCGCTGCATGCGGGCGACATCGCCAGGGACCTGAAGAAGGTGCGCAACGTCAAGCCGCTCTGGTCGAGATATGGCGGCTTCCTCGCGACGATGCTGGGCGGGTTCGACATGTGGGTCGCGCATCTGACCGGCTGGAACCCGCTGGGCACCATCCATCACGACAAGACCGATGCCGAAGCGACCGGCAAGGCCGCCGATTTCCCGAAGATCGACTACCCGAAACCCGACGGCAAGATCAGCTTCGACCGGCTGACCAACGTGGCCTTCTCCTTTACCAATCACGAGGAAAGCCAGCCCTGCCACCTGCGGCTGGCCGATCCCGCGATCCCGGTGCAGGTCAACCTGCCGCAATTCGCCGAACCCGCGCAGCGCTATTGCCCGGCCGGGGTCTACGAGGTGGTCGACGAGGGGCAGGACCCGCGCTTCGTGGTCAATTTCCAGAACTGCGTGCATTGCAAGACCTGCGACATCAAGGACCCGAGCCAGAACATCACCTGGGTCACGCCACAGGGCGGCGACGGGCCGAACTACCCCAACATGTGAGAATTTTACCGGGGACCGACGCGGCCCCGGCGGCCCCGGCGGCAACGCGCGGCGCAGGGGTCGGATGGCTTCTGCGCCGCCGGTTTTTCGGGCCGGGCGCTTGCAGGGGGCCGTGACTGTCACATCCGCGCGACGGCAGCGGCCTTTGCGCCTCGCCCTGGCGCCGGTCCATTGCCTTGGACGGTTCGCGGCTCTACCCTGCCGTCCAAACGAACAGGAGTGCATTCTTGGCCAAATCGCTGCCGCGCCTTGCCGCCCTGGCCATTCTGGGGCTTGCCGCGCTGAACACGGCGGCCCCCGCCCGGGCCGATCTGGGCGTGTCCGGTCCGTATCTGGCCGCCCGCCAGGCGAGCTTTCTCAGCGACTACCGTGCCGCTGCGGTCTATTACACCGAGGCGCTGGCCAGTGATCCCTCGAACCCGCGGCTGCTGGAAAACGCCATGACCGCGCTTGTGGGACTGGGCGAGGTCGAGAAGGCGGTGCCCATCGCCCGCCGGATCGAGACGCTGGGCAATCCCGACCAGTTGGCCAATCTGGTGCTGATGGCCGACCAGATGAAGCAGGGCCAGTTCGACCGGGTGATCGCCGATCTGGATGCCGGGCGGCAGACCGCGCCGCTGGTCGACGGGCTGATCCGCGCCTGGGCCGAGTTCGGGCAGGGCCGCATGACCGACGCGCTGGCGGCCTTCGACGCGGCCTCGGCGCAGTCGGGCATCAAGGCCTTCGGGCTGTATCACAAGGCGCTGGCGCTGGCGGCGGTCGGCGATTTCGAAGGCGCCGACACCATCTTTTCGGGCGAGGCCGAGGGGCCGCTGCGCGCCACGCGGCGCGGTGTTCTGGCCCATGCCGAGGTGCTGAGCCAGCTTGAACGCAATGACGACGCCATCGAACTGATCGACGCCGCCTTCGGCACCGAGGTCGATCCGGGCGTCGCCGCTCTTCGCGCCCGTCTGGCCAGGGGCGACGCACTGCCCTTCGACGTGATCGACGGCGCGGCCCAAGGCGCGGCCGAGGTGTTCTTTACCGTCGCCAGCGCGCTGAACGGCGATGCGCTGGACGGCTATACCCTGCTTTACGCCCGGCTGGCCCAGTTCCTTGCGCCGAAGAATGCCGATGCGATCCTGCTGTCGGCCGGTCTTCTCGAGGCGCAGGACCGTTACGAGCTGGCGACCGAGGCCTATGCCGCCGTGCCGAAGGACGATCCGGCCTTCTACGCCGCCGAGCTCGGCCGCGCCGAGTCGATGCGCCATGCGGGCGATGTCGACGGCGCCATCGAGACCCTGCGCGGTTTGGCGGCGACCTATCCGGATGTGGCCATCGTCCATGTCACGCTGGGTGACGCGCTGCGCAGCCAGGAACGCTTCGGCGACGCGCTCAAGGCCTATGACGCGGCCATCGCGCTGTTCGACGAACCGGCGCGCGGGCAATGGATCGTCTATTACGCCCGGGGCATCTCGCATGAACGATTGGACCAGTGGCCCGAGGCCGAGGCCGATTTCCGCAAGGCGCTGGAGCTTGAGCCCGACCAGCCTCAGGTGCTGAACTATCTGGGCTATTCCTATGTCGAGATGAACACCAATCTCGACGAGGCCATGTCGATGATCGAGCGCGCGGTCGCGGCCCGGCCCGATGACGGCTATATCACCGACAGCCTGGGCTGGGGGCTTTACAAGCTTGGCCGCTATCAGGAGGCGGTGCCCCATATGGAGCGCGCGGCTGCCCTGATGCCGGTCGACCCTGTCGTCAACGACCATCTGGGCGATGTCTACTGGGCGGTGGGCCGCAAGGTCGAGGCGCAGTTCCAGTGGCATCGGGCGCTTTCGTTCGACCCCGAAGAAGCCGAGGCCGAGCGCATCCGCAAGAAGCTTGCGGTCGGGCTCGACAAGGTCCTGAAGGACGAGGGCGCACCGCCGCTTCGGGCTGCCAATGACGGTTGAGGCCTTCGCGCCCGCCAAGATCAACCTGACCCTGCATGTCACCGGACAGCGGGCCGACGGTTATCACCTGCTCGACAGTCTGGTGGTCTTCGCCGATATCGGCGACCGGCTGACGCTGGAGCGGGCCGAAGAGCTCAGCCTTTCGGTCAGCGGCCCGCGCGCCGGCGGCGTGCCGGTGGACGGGCGCAATCTGGTGCTGAAGGCGGCGGCGCTGTTCGGTCCGGGGCAGGGGGCGCGGGTCCGGCTCGACAAGCGGCTGCCGGCGGCGGCGGGCATCGGCGGCGGGTCCTCCGACGCGGCGGCGGCGCTGCGCGGCCTGGCCGCGCTTTGGGGCCGCGATCTGCCCGGGCCCGAGGCGGTGCTGTCGCTGGGCGCCGATGTGCCGGTCTGTCTGGCGCCGGGGCCGGTGCGGATGCGCGGGGTCGGCGAAGAGATCCTGCCCGCGCCCGCCTTGCCCGAGTTCGGTCTTCTGCTGGTCAATCCCGGCGTCGAGGTGCCGACGCCTGCAGTCTTCAAGGGCCTCGTCCGCAAGAACAACGCGCCGCTGCCCGAGCTTCCGGGCTGGGCCTCGGCCGCCGATCTGGCGGACTGGCTTGCGGGCCAGCGTAACGATCTGGAACCCCCCGCCCGGGCCGAGGCGCCGGTGATCGACGCGGTTCTGGCCGCGATCGCGGCGACCCCCGGCTGCCTTCTGGCGCGGATGTCGGGGTCGGGCGCGACCTGTTTCGGGATCTACGCGGATCGTGCCGCCGCCGAGCGCGCCGCCGCCCTGCTGCGCGAGACCCGGCCCGACTGGTGGGCCGAGGCCGGGGCGCAATATTCGTTGTAGCGGCAGACCTTGCGCGCCGGTTTCCGGCCCGCCCCCGAGGCAGGTGCCGCCCTCGCCGGTTCGGGCTGACAGATCGCGAAAATGAAAAACGGCGCGGGCTGGACCAGCGCGCGCCGTATCTTCAAGCCCTGTCCGGGCCGGTCAGCTGATCCGGGCCACCACGTAATCGGCCAGATCCGACAGCATGTCGCGGATCTCGTGTTCGGGCAGCAGGCTCAGCGCCTCCTTGGCGCGCGCGGTCCAGGCCAGCGCCTCCTGCCGGGTCGCCTCGATGGCGCCGTGTTTCGCCATCAGCCCCAGCGCATGCTCCAGATCGCCCTCGCGCTGGTCGCCCTTCTCGATGGTGCGCGCCCAGAAGGCGCGCTCTTCGGCATCGGCGGCGGCGATGGTCTTGATGATCGGCAGCGTCAGCTTCCGTTCGCGGAAATCGTCGCCGATATTCTTGCCGGTCGAGGCCGCGTCGCCCGCCACATCCAGCAGGTCGTCGACGATCTGGAAGCCCACGCCCAGCGCGTCGCCATAGGTGTAAAGCGCCTTGACCTGTTCCTCGGGCATGCCCGCGATCACGCCGCCGACCTCGGTCGCCGCCGCGAACAGGGCTGCGGTCTTGCCGCGCACGACCTTCAGATAAATCTCTTCGGTGGTCGACAGATCCCGCGCCGCGGTCAGTTGCAGCACCTCGCCCTCGGCGATCACCGCCGCCGCGTTCGACAGGATGTCGAGCACCTGCAGATTGCCCGGCGCCACCATCAGC
Organism: Rhodovulum sp. BSW8; assembly: GCF_003314725.1. NCBI lineage: Bacteria > Pseudomonadati > Pseudomonadota > Alphaproteobacteria > Rhodobacterales > Paracoccaceae > Rhodovulum > Rhodovulum sp. BSW8. The sequence goes on along the minus strand of NZ_QNVX01000012.1, from coordinate 224,170 downwards.
TGGAACGAGCGGGCGAAAAGATAATCGCCGACCAGAACCGAGGACTTGTTGTCCCACAGCAGGTTGGCGGTGGGCCGTCCCCGGCGCTGACCGCTTTCGTCGACCACGTCGTCATGCAGAAGCGTCGCGGTATGGATGAACTCGACCGTGCTGGCCAGATAGATGTGATAGGGGCCGTCATAGCCGCACATCCGCGCCGCGGCGATGGTCAGCATCGGCCGCAGCCGCTTGCCGCCCGCGCCGACCAGATGCGCCGCGACCTCGTCGATGCGGGGCGCGTATTCCGAGGTCATCCGCTCGCGGATCAGACGGTCGACGGCGGCCATCTCTTCGGACAGCACTGCGGCCAGACGTTCGTGCGGTTTGGTAACGGCGTGGTCCAAGCCCATGGCGGCCTCGTCTCTTGCTCGACAACGGGGCGGCACTGCCCTTAATTCGCTGTCATGAAAGAACTCGTTCGCACCAATGACCCGACACTCGTGGCCTTTGTCTCGGCGCTTCTTCAGGGCGAGGAGATAGACTGCTTTCATATGGATGTCCACATGAGCGTGCTGGAGGGCTCGCTAGGCGTTTTGCCGCGCCGGATCATGGTGGCCGACCGCGACCTGTTTCGCGCCCGCGCGGTCCTGAGGGACAACGGCATCCCTTGCGGCGACGAAAGCTGACCCGGTGACGGCGCTGCGGCAGGACGGATTTCTGGGCGGCCGGCTGCATCTGTGGCAGCCGACCGCGGGCTACCGTGCCGGGATCGACGCGGTGCTGCTGGCCGCGGCGACGCCCGCCGAGCCGGGCCAGAGCGTTCTGGAACTCGGCTGCGGCGCGGGCGTGGCCAGCCTGTGCCTGGCGGCACGGGTGCCGGGACTTGCGATGACCGGGGTGGAACTGCAGCCCGCCTATGCCGCCCTTGCCCGGCGGAACGCGTCCGGGACCGGGCTGCCGCTGGAGGTGGTCGAGGCCGATCTGGCAGCGCTGCCGCCCGGGGTGAAGGCGCAAAGCTTCGATCACGCGATCTTGAATCCCCCCTATTTCCGGCGCGACCGCGGCAGCGCCGCCCCCGATCCGGGGCGCGAAACCGCGATGGGCGAGGCCACGCCGCTGGCAGAGTGGATCGCGGCGGCGGCGCGGCGGCTGCGTCCCGGCGGGCGGCTGACCGCCATCCAGCGCGCCGAGCGGCTGCCCGACATGCTGGCGGCGCTTTGCCCGCTGCTAGGGTGTGTAGAGCTTCTGCCGCTCGCCCCTAGAGATGGTCGGGCCGCCAAGCTTGTCCTTTTGCGAGCACGGAAGGGGCGGCAGGGACCGTTCCGGTTGCATGCGCCGCTGACCCTGCACGAGGGCGCCGCGCATCTGGACGACGGCGACAGTTATACCCCGGACGTCGCGGCCATTCTGCGGGATGGGGCTGCATTGTCCTGGCCCGGTTGACGTCGCCAGTTATGCACGAACTCTTTTATTTCAAGGAGGTGACACGACTCGGATTTCGTGCTGCACTGTAAGCGTTTCATGACAGCTAGAGAGGAGCACCGGCCATGAATCTGAGTTCGCATCTGCAAGAACTGCGCAAGAAACACAAGGCTCTCTCTGATCAGGTCGAACGGGCCCAGCAGACCCCGGCCTCCGACACTCTTCAGGTCGCAGAACTCAAGAAACAGAAGCTGAAGCTCAAGGAACAGATCGAACGTTTGTCTCAGGCCTGATCGGCCGCCCGGCGGCTGGCGCGCGCGGCCAGGGCCGCGCCGCCGGTGATCAGGATCGCCGCCGCGAACAGGGTGGGCGTCGGGACCGCAACCCCGGCGCCGACCAGGACCAGGGTCGACAACAGCGGCGCGGCATAGCTGGCCACTCCCAGAAGCTGGATGTCGCCCCGCTTGACCCCGATATCCCAGACATAGAAGGCCAGCCCCACCGGGCCGAGCCCCAGAGCCAGGACACTGCCCCAGCCTAGCGCGGTCTCTGGCCAGACGGTCTGTTCCAGCGCCAGATGCAGCGGCAGCGACAGGGCGGCGGTAGCCAGGCAGAAGACGGCGACGCTGGCGGTCGGGACGGTGCCCAGCCGCCGCGACAGCACCGAATAGCTTGACCAGGTCAGCGCACAAAGCAGCGCAAGCCCGTAGCCGGGCAGGGCGGCGGCGTCGAACCCGCCGATCGCGCCCCCGGCCACGATCAGCGCCGCGCCCGCGAAGGCGGCCAGCGCGCCCAGCACATGGGGCGCACGCAGCCGCTCGCCGGGCAAAAGCCCCGACATCAGCACGATCAGAAGCGGCCAGAGATAGGCGATCAGCCCGGCCTCGGCCGCGGGCGCCAGCCGCAGCGCCGAGAAGTAAAGCGCGTGATAGCCGAAAAGCCCTGCCGTGCCGAAGGCATAGACCTTCCAGGAAATCCGCCGCAGCAGCCCCGCCTCGCCCCGGACGATCACCCAGACGAGCCCCAGCGTGCCGCCGATGGCAAAGCAGAGCGCGTTCAGCTGCAAGGGCGGCACCGGGGCCGAGCCCACGGTGAACAGCGCAAGCAACGCCCAGAGCAGGACGGCGACGAATCCGGTGGCGGTGGCACGGGTGCGGGTCATGACCGAAGGCTTATCCGGGCCGGTGCGCTCCGGCCAGAGCATTGCGCCGGGGGCCGACGTTGCGTCAGGGGTATTTTTGCCAAGAAGAAGACCCCGTCTGTTTCTTCTTGGCACAAATACCCGGCGCGCAGCGCGTCCGCGGCAGCGGACCCGGAAACGGAAAGGGGCGGCCCGTCAGGGCCGCCCCGGATCGCCCGCGGGCGGGATCAGACGAAGAACTGCGCGCCGTTGGCCGAGATCGTCGAGCCGTTGACGAAGGTCGCATCGTCGGAGGCCAGGAAGACCACGCAGCGCGCGATTTCCTCGGGCTCGCCGAGGCGGCCGGTCGGGATCTGCGAGATGATCGCCTCGCGCACCTTTTCGGGCACCGCCATCACCATTTCGGTGGCGATGTAGCCCGGGCAGATCGCGTTGGCCGTGATGCCGAACCGCGCGCCTTCCTGGGCCAGCGACTTGACGATGCCGAGATCGCCCGCCTTGGTCGCGGCATAGTTCACCTGGCCGAACTGGCCCTTCTGCCCGTTGATCGAGCTGATCACGATCACCCGGCCGAACTTGCGCTCGCGCATGCCGGGCCAGACCGGATGCACGGTGTTGAAGACGCCGGTCAGGTTGGTGTCGATCACCTCCTGCCATTGGTCGGGGGTCATCTTGTGGAACGGCGCGTCGCGGGTGATGCCGGCATTGGCGACCACCACGTCGATCGGGCCCAGATCGGCCTCGACCTTTGCCAGCCCGTCCTTCGAGGCCGCGTAATCGGCCACCGACCACTTGTAGGTGGCGATCCCGGTCTCGTCGGTGAATTTCTTCGCCGCCTCGTCATTGCCGCCATAGGTGGCCGCCACGCTATAGCCCGCGGCCTTGAGAGCCTTGCTGATCGCCTCGCCGATGCCGCGCGTGCCGCCCGTGACCAATGCAACTCGTGCCATGATTCCTCCAGATGGGGGTTTGTTCTTGTAATCCTGTTATGAAATGAACGCAGGACGCGCAAGAATGTTGCGCGCCCTTTGTCATTTCGTCGCGATCAGGCGCGTTCCAGGCACATGGCGACGCCCATGCCGCCGCCGATGCAGAGGGTCGCAAGGCCCTTCCTGGCGTCCCGGCGCTTCATTTCGAAGAGCAGGGTGTTGAGGATCCGCGCGCCCGAGGCGCCGATCGGGTGGCCGATGGCGATGGCGCCGCCGTTCACGTTCACGATGGCCGGGTCCCAGCCCATGTCCTTGTTGACCGCGCAGGCCTGGGCGGCGAAGGCCTCGTTGGCCTCGACAAGATCGAGATCCTCGACCTTCCAGCCGGCTTTCTCCAGCGCCTTGCGCGAGGCCGGGATCGGACCGGTGCCCATGATCGAGGGATCGAGACCGGCGGTCGCATAGGAGGCGATCCGCGCCAGCGGTTCCAGCCCGCGCTTCTCGGCCTCGTCGGCCGACATCAACAGGACGCCCGCGGCGCCGTCATTGATGCCGCTGGCATTGCCCGCGGTGACCGAGCCGTCCTTGGCGAAGGCCGGGCGCAGCTTCTGCATCGACTCGATCGTGGCGCCGTGGCGGATGTACTCGTCGGCCTCGACGATGGTGTCGCCCTTGCGGCCCGGGACCGTCACCGGGACGATCTCGTCCGCGAAGCGGCCGTCCTTCTGCGCGGCCTCGGCCTTGTTCTGGCTGGCCAGGGCGAATTCGTCCTGCATGTCGCGGCTGATCTGCCATTGTTCGGCCACGTTCTCGGCGGTCTGGCCCATGTGATAGCCGTTGAAGGCGTCCCACAGCCCGTCCTTGATCATCGAATCGATGAACTTGACGTCGCCCATCTTGTGGCCCGCGCGCAGATGCGCGACGTGGGGGCTGAGCGTCATGTTCTCCTGCCCGCCGGCGGCGACGATGGCGGCATCGCCCAGCAGGATGTGTTGCGCGGCCAGCGCCACCGAACGCAGGCCCGAGCCGCAGACCTGGTTGATCGACCAGGCCGCCGCCTCGACCGGGAAGCCCGCATTGACATGGGCCTGACGGGCCGGGTTCTGGCCCTGACCCGCGGTCAGCACCTGGCCGAGAATCGTCTCGGAAACCTCCGATTTGTCAATACCGGCCCGCGCGACGAGCGCTTCGAGCATCGTCTTGCCGAGTTCGTGGGCCGGAACGGTAGCGAACGCGCCGTTGAAGCTGCCGACCGCGGTACGGGCGGCAGAAACGATGACGACATTGGTCATGGGTAGGTCCTTCTCCCCTGGGTGCCTGACGGGGCGACTATAGGGGATGCACGCGCAGAATTGCACCCCCCGCCAGCGGCTCGCCTCACGCGTTCAGGCCGGAACCCGCGCGGCGGCGCGCCGCAGCATCGGCCCTGCCGGAGGGCAGGGACGCGCGGAGGGGACGGATCGCGGAAAACCGGCCCGGGAATTGGTGCCCGGGCGCCGTGCGGGGCAGAAAACTGCGGGGGCGGTCGAGCGGACGGAATCGGACGCGAGACGGCTTGGACACGGCCTGATCCCTCGGGCCGTGCGCGCCGTCCGGCCCATGATTGGCGTGCCGGTCTGGCCGTTCGGCCCGCGGCGCACCAGGCTCAGGTCGCAGGCCGGTGGGCGCGGGATCTGCCCGGGCGCGGAGCGGCGGTCAGGCGCTTCGGCGCTCGCGGTTGCCGCTTCGCCAGGGCGGGACGATGGTCGGGGCGCCGAAGGCATAGCCCTGCATGCAGTCGATACCGGCAGAGGCCAGCCAGGCGGCGTCGCGCGCGGTTTCGACATTCTCGGCCACGGTGAACATGTCGAAATGCTGGGCGATGGCGATCAGCGCCGAGGTCAGCACCTGATTGTCGGGATCGTCGGCGATGCCGCGAATGAACTGGCCGTCGATCTTGAGGATGTCGAAGTAGAAATCGCGCAGATAGCGGATCGCGGTATAGCCCGCGCCGAAATCGTCCAGCGCGAAGGCGATGCCCTTGGCCTGCAGGTCGCGCATGAAGACGGTGACCAGATCCGGCATCACCATGGCCGAGCTTTCGGTGATTTCCAGGATCAGCCGTTCGGCGAGCGTGGCGTCGTCCTCGATCGCGCGGTTGAGGGTGCGCGTCCAGCGCGGATAGCCGATCGAGCGGGCGGACATGTTGATCGCAAGCCGCAGGTCGGGGCAATCGGCCAGGGCTGCCAGCCCCAGTTCAAGTGCGGCGCAATCCAGCACCCGGCCGAGTTCGGTGGTTTCCACCGTCTCGATGAATTCGCCCGCCGGAATGGTCCGGCCGCTGCGGTCGATGACGCGGATCAGACCTTCGTAGAAGGCGATCCTGCCGTTTTCCATGCTTTGGACGACGGGCTGAAAGGCCAGCACCACATCGCGCCGGTCCAGCGCGTCCTGCACCATCGCGATGACGTTCCGGTCCCGTTCCGCGACGGCTGCGGACAGCGGACTGTCCGACCCTCGGGGCGCGGCAACGCCTTTTTCATAGCTGCCGTCCGGCATTCTGACCTCCGCTTCGCTCTCCGTTCTCATGGCGCGAGAACGGTTAAGGTCAGGTGAAGGTTCGCTTTTGGTTCCAAATTTAGGAAATCCGGGTAGTCTTTCGCAACTCTCGACATGAAAAGGAAAATTCTATGGCGGAAAGGTGCGGTTGGTGTGGAAGCGAGCCCATTTACGTGGCGTATCATGACACGGAATGGGGCGTGCCCGAGCGCGACTCGCGCGCGCTGTTCGAAAAGCTGATCCTCGACGGGTTCCAGGCCGGGCTGTCCTGGCTGACGATTCTGCGCAAGCGCGAGGGGTTCCGGGCCGCCTTTGCGGGCTTCGATCCCGAGATTATCGCGGGCTGGGGCGAGGCCGAGGTCGCGCGGCTGCTGGCCGATCCGGGCATCGTGCGGCATCGCGGCAAGATCGAGGCGACCATCGGCAATGCACGCGCCTGGTGCGAGATCGAGGCGCGCGAGGGGTTTTCGGACTATCTGTGGCGCCATGTCGACGGTGCGCCGCTGCAGAACAACTTCGCCAGCCTGGCCGAGGTCCCGGCCCAGACACCGCGGTCGCAGGCGATGTCGAAGGCGCTGAAGGCGGACGGCTTCAAGTTCTGCGGGCCGACCATCACCTATGCCTTCATGCAGGCGGTGGGCATGGTCAACGACCATGTCGTGACCTGCCCGCGCCATGCCGAGGTGGCGGCGCTGGGCTGAGCGGTCAGGACCCTTCGGCCAGACTGCCCAGAAGCGCCCTGGCCTCGGGGCCGTTCCAGTCGGCCTCGCCCATCAGGCGGCCGACCTCGCGGCCCTCGGGGTCGAGGATCACCGTCACCGGCAGCGCCAGGATGCCCATCGAGCGCGCCAGCCAGGAGGACTGGTCGCGCCATTTCGGCAGATGCGCGATCTGCTGTTCGGAGAACCACCGGTCGATGGCCTGGGGCGGGTTGCGCCCGGTGGCCACGGTCACCACGGCAAGCCGGTCGCTGTCCGCCGTCGCGGCCAGCGCCTCGAGCGTCGGCATTTCGGCCAGGCAGGGCGGGCACCAGGTGCCCCAGAAGTTCAGCACCACCCAGCGGCCGCGATACTCGCCGAGGCTGCGTTCGGCATCGGTCTCGTCCAGAAGAACGGCATCGGGCACCGCCTGCGGTTCGGCGTGGAACACCAGTTTCTTCATGGTGCCCTCGCGCATCGCTTCGAGCGTGGCGATGTCGGCGGCAGGAGCCGCGTTTGCACAGAGCCCGAGGGCGATGTAGAGGACGAGCGACCTTAAGACCATGTTTCCCTCCGAAGGGGGCCAGCCGATGACCAAAGACCAGACCCAGACCCGTTCCAACGCCATGTGGGGCGGACGTTTCGCCAACGGGCCGGACGCGATCATGGAGGCGATAAACGCCTCGATCTCGTTCGACAAGCGCCTTGCCCCGCAGGATATCGCAGGCTCGCGCGCCCATGCCGCCATGCTGGCGGAAACCGGTATCCTCACGGTTAAGGATGCCGAGGCGATCCGGGAAGGCCTGCTCACGGTCTTGTCAGAGATCGAGGCCGGGTCCTTTACGTTCTCGACCGCGCTCGAGGACATTCACATGAATGTCGAGGCGCGGCTGAAAGAGATCATCGGCGAACCGGCGGGGCGGCTGCACACCGCGCGGTCCCGGAACGATCAGGTGGCGACCGACTTCCGGCTGTGGGTGCGCGACCAGGCCGATGCGGCGATGGCCGGGCTTGAGGCGCTGATCCGCGCGCTGCTGGCGCAGGCCGAGGCGGGCGCGGACTGGGTGATGCCGGGCTTCACCCATCTGCAGACGGCACAGCCGGTGACCTGGGGCCATCACATGATGGCCTATGTCGAGATGTTCGCCCGCGATCTGTCGCGATTCGGCGATGCGCGCGCGCGGATGAACGAAAGCCCGCTGGGGGCTGCGGCGCTGGCGGGCACCTCTTTCCCGATCGACCGGCACATGACGGCACAGGCGCTGGGCTTCGACCGGCCGATGGCCAATTCGCTGGACGCGGTCAGCGACCGCGACTTCGCGCTGGAATTCCTGGGCGCGGCCTCGATCTGCGCGATGCATCTGTCGCGCTTCGCCGAAGAGCTGGTGATCTGGTCCTCGGCGCAGTTCCGCTTCGTGGCGCTCAGCGACCGGTTCTCGACCGGATCGTCGATCATGCCGCAGAAGAAGAACCCCGACGCGGCCGAGCTGATCCGGGCCAAGATCGGCCGGATCTTCGGTGCCAATGTCGCGCTGATGACGGTGATGAAGGGCCTGCCCTTGGCCTATTCCAAGGACATGCAGGAAGACAAGGAACAGGTCTTCGACGCGGCCGACACGCTGATGCTGGCCTTGGCCGCGATGGAGGGCATGGTGCGCGACATGACCGCGAACCGCCCGGCGCTGGAAGCGGCCGCCGCCAGCGGCTTCTCGACCGCGACCGATCTCGCGGACTGGCTGGTGCGCGAACTGGGCCTTCCGTTCCGCGAGGCCCATCACGTCACCGGCACCCTCGTCGCCATGGCCGAGACGAAGGGCTGCGACCTGCCCGACCTTTCCCTCGCCGAGATGCAGTCGGTGCATGAGGGCATCCGCGAGGACGTGTTCGGCGTGCTGGGCGTGCATAATTCGGTGGCCAGCCGGATGAGCTATGGCGGCACCGCACCCGAACAGGTCCGTGCCCAGATCGCCCGCTGGACCGAGCGGCTGGGATGAGACGCGGCGCGACATTTGCCGCGTGCCTTGCGCTTCTGGCGCTGGCGGGGTGTGCCCGGCCGCATGGCGGGGTCGCGGTGTCGAATGCGGGCGATGTCAGCGGCGGGGTGTCGGCGGGCCGCGTCGCGGTCGGCGCCGGACCGGGCGGGGCCCGCGCCTCGGCCAGGGTCGTGGACACCGGCAGCACGGCTGTTACGGTGGGCACCGATGGCGCCTCGGTCGGGCTGCGTCCGCGCGGCGCCCCGGTGCGGCTGATCCTTGGTACGGGAGGAGTGGGAATTGGCTTCTGATCGGTTGTTTCGGCCGCGGGGCAGCGCGGCCCTGGCGGCGGTGCTGGCCCTGACGCTTGCGGGCTGCGGGCTCGACGGCCCGCCCGAACCGCCCAAATCCGAAGCCGGGACCGGCTTTTCGGTCAGCGGCACCGCGGAAATGGGCGTCGTCGGAGGCAACCGGCCATGAAATACCTGCGCTATCTCTTTCTCGCGCTGGCGATCTGGGGCGCGATCCACCCGATATTCTATTTCATGCGCTGGATCCTCGCCAATGACTGGGACTGGGGCGGCATGATAGATGCCTGGTATGTCAATGACAGCGCCACCGGCCTGACCTGGGACCTGACGATCAGCGCCATCGCGCTGACGCTGTGGATCCTGATCGACAGCGCCCGGCGCCGCGACGCGCTGGGGCTGATCTGCATCCCGCTGACCTTCGGCATCGGCCTGTCCTGCGGCCTGCCGCTTTACATCTTCCTGCGCTCGCGGCCCTCGAAAGCCGCCTGAGCCCCCCGGAGACCCCAATGGACCATTTCCTCTACCGGAGCGGTGTGCTCCATGCCGAGGACGTGTCGCTGGCCGACATCGCGGCAACGGTGGGCACGCCCTTCTATTGCTATTCCGTGGCGACGCTGACCCGCCATTTCCGGCTTTTCGACGAGGCGCTGGCGGGCACCGACCATCTGGTCTGCTATGCGATGAAGGCCAATTCCAACATGGCCGTGCTCAAGCTGATGGGCGATCTCGGCGCGGGCATCGACGTCGTGTCGGGCGGCGAATACCGCAAGGCGCGCGCGGCGGGCGTGCCGGGCGAGCGGATCGTCTTTTCCGGCGTCGGCAAGACCCGCGAGGAAATGCGGCTGGCGCTGGAGGGCGGCATCCGCCAGTTCAACGTGGAATCGGAACCCGAGATGGCGGCGCTGGACGAGGTCGCGCGGTCGATGGGGCGGGTCGCGCCCATCGCGGTCCGGGTGAACCCCGATGTCGATGCGAAAACCCATGAGAAGATCGCGACCGGCAAGTCCGAGAACAAGTTCGGCATCCCGATCGCCCGCGCAAAAGACGTCTATGCCCGAGCCGCCGCGATGCCGGGGCTTCGGGTGCTGGGGATCGACGTGCATATCGGCAGCCAGTTGACCCAGCTCGAGCCCTTCGAGCAGGCCTATGGCAAGGTGGCCGAGCTGACGAAGGTGCTGCGCGCCGAGGGCCACGACATCCGCCGGCTGGATCTGGGCGGGGGGCTTGGCATTCCCTACGAACGCTCGAACGCGGCGCCGCCGCTGCCGGTCGAATATGGCGCCATGGTCAAGCGCGTGCTGGGCGATCTGGAGGTCGAGATCGAGATCGAGCCCGGACGGCTCATTGCCGGGAATGCGGGCGTTCTGGTCAGCCGGGTGATCTATGTGAAAGAGGGCGAGGGGCGGACCTTCCTGATCCTCGATGCGGCGATGAACGATCTGGTCCGGCCCTCGATGTATGGCGCGTATCATGACATCGTGCCGCTGAGGGAACCCGCCGCCGGAACGGACTATGCCCCTCATGACGTCGTGGGCCCGGTCTGCGAGACCGGCGACACCTTCGCCAAGGCGCGCGACCTGCCGCCGATGGCCGAGGGCGATCTTGTGGCCTTCCGTTCTGCCGGGGCCTACGGCGCGGTGATGGCGTCGGAATACAACACGCGCCCGCTGGTGCCCGAGGTGCTGGTCAGCGGGGATCACTTCGCCGTCATTCGCCAGAGGCCGTCCTTTGACGAGATCATAAACCGCGATACCATCCCGGAATGGTTGTGACCCGGCACCCCGCCCGGGTCCGCCGCCGGATGGGAGCATGACCGAGCGCACGCCGATCCCCGACGACGCCCTCACCCACCTGCGCTGGCCGCTGCGCCTGACCTGGGCGGGCCTTTTGGCCGAGCGTCTGTGCCGGGCCTTCTGGCCGCTGGCGAGCCTTCTTCTGCTGATCGCATCGGCCCTTGCCTTCGGGCTGCATGACCTGCTGACCCGCGGGACCGCGCTGGGGCTGGGGGGCGCGCTGCTGGCCGCGCTTCTGGCGACGGTCGTCTACGGCGTCCGCGGCTTTCAGCGGCCAAGCCGGGCCGAGGCGCTTGACCGGCTCGACCGGACGCTGCCGGGGCGGCCCATCTCGGCCCTTTCCGACAGTCAGGCCATCGGCGCGGGCGATCCCGCCTCCGAGGCGGTCTGGCGCGCCCATATCGCGCGCATGGCGGCCCGGGTGCAACACGCGCGCGCGGTTCCCCCCGATCTGCGTCTTTCGTCGCGCGACCCCTACGGTCTGCGCCATGTCGCGCTGATCGCCTTTACCGTGGCGCTGGTCTTCGGGTCCTTCCTGCGCGTGGCCAGTGTCGCCGATCTGGGGCAGGGCGGCCCGGCGCTTGCCGCCGGACCGACATGGGAGGGCTGGATCGAGCCCCCGGCCTATACCGGCAAGCCCAGCCTTTATCTGAACGACATCACCGATGACGCACTGGCCGTGCCTCAGGGCAGCCGGATTACCTTAAGGCTTTACGGCGCGGTGGGCGCGCTTGGCGTGACCGAAACCGTCTCGGGCCGCGAAGAGGGGGCCGAGGCCCCGCCGCCCGAGGGCACCGACGCCATGGCGCAAAGCTTCGAGGTGGTGAAGGACGGCCGCGTCGAAATCGACGGCCCCGGCGGCCGCGCCTGGCAGATCGTGCTGAGCCGCGATATCCGCCCGGAAATCCGGCTGACCGGCGATCTGGACGTCGCGGCCGATGGCGAGATGAAGCAACCCTTCTCGGCCAGCGACGATTACGGCGTGACCCGGGGCGAGGCGACGATCACGCTCGATCTGGCCCGCGCCGACCGCCGCTATGGCCTGGCCGCCGATCCCGACCCGCGCGAGCCGCTGGTGCTGGATCTGCCGATGCCGATTTCCGGCGACCGGCGGCAATTCACCGAAACCCTGGTCGAGAACCTGTCCGAACACCCCTGGGCGGGGCTCCCGGTCCGGATCGAGCTGGCGGCCGAGGATGCGCTGGGCCAGCGGGGCGTGTCGGCCCCCGTCGAGATGGTGCTGCCCGGGCGGAGGTTCTTCGATCCGCTGGCGCGCGCGGTGATCGAACAGCGCCAGGCGCTGCTTTGGGCGCGGGCGAACGCCCCCGAAGTCGCGCAGATCCTGCGCGCGGTCAGCTACCGGCCCGACGAGATCTTCCGCAACGAAAGCGCCTATCTGCAGCTTCGCGTGGCGATCCGGCGGCTCGAGGCTTCGGCCGCCGCGCTGACCGCCGAGACCCAGACCGAACTGGCCAAGGCGCTTTGGGACATCGCCGTGCTGATCGAGGACGGCGACCTGTCGGATGCCGCCGAACGGCTGCGCCGGGCGCAGGAACGGCTGGCCGAGGCGATGAAGAACGGTGCCAGCGATGCCGAGATCGCCCAACTGATGGACGAGCTGCGCGAGGCGATGCAGGACTACATGCGCCAGCTGGCCCAGCAGCAGCAGGAGAACGGTCAGGAGCAGGCCCGGAATGGCGAGACGCAGGAAATCACCGGCGATCAGCTTCAGCAGATGCTGGACCGGCTGCAGCAGCTGATGGAAGAGGGCCGGATGGACGAGGCCCAGCAGCTTTTGCAGATGCTCCAGCAGATGATGGAGAACATGCAGGTCACGCAAGGTCCGGGCGGGTCGTCTCCGGGCCAGCAGGCGATGGAGGGGCTGGCAGAAACGCTGCGCGACCAGCAGGGCCTGTCCGACGATGCCTTCCGCGACCTGCAGGACCAGTTCAATCCCGGCGGCCAGCAGGGCCAGGGCCAGCAGGGTCAAGGTCAGCAAGGGCAGGGCGAAGGCGAGCCGGGCCAGGGGCAGGGCGGAGCGCAAGGCCTCGCCGACCGTCAGGACGCGCTGCGCCGCGAACTGGAACGCCAGCAGCAGGGCCTGCCCGGTCTTGGCGCCTCGCCCGAGAGCGAAGCCACGCGCGAGGCGCTGGATCGCGCGGGCCGGGCGATGGACGAGGCCGAGCGGGCGCTGCGCGACAACGATCTGGCCGGGGCGCTGGACGATCAGGCCGAGGCGATGGAGGCGCTCCGCGAGGGCATGCGCAATCTGGGCGACGCGCTGGCCCGGAACCGGCAGGAGGGCGGCGAGGACGGTCAGGGCATGGGCCGGGCCGATGCCGGCGGCGAACGCCGCGACCCGCTGGGCCGCGCGCCGGGCTCGACCGGGCAGGTCGGCACCGAGGACAGCATGCTGCAGGGCGAGGATGTCTACCGCCGCGCCCGCGATCTGCTGGACGAGATCCGCCGCCGCTCGGGCGAACAGAACCGCCCCGATCTCGAACTCGACTACCTCCGGCGCCTGCTCGACCGGTTCTGATCGCGTCACCCGCAAGTCGCGCGGCTGTGCTAGGCTTCCCTTGGGTCACCGGTCGCAGGGGAGGCGGGCGTGAAAATCGTCGACTGGAATCTCGAATGGATGAACAAATGGTTTTCGGGCAATGCCCGGCCGCGCTGGGGCTCGAACGAGCTGTCGGCGGACGAGGCGCGGACCTGTGCCCGCAAGGCCGCCGCGGTGATCGACGCGCTGGCGCCCGACCTGCTCTGTCTGCAGGAAGGCCCCAGCGCCGAGGCCGAGATGGCGTTGTTTATCGACGAGTTTCTGTCGGATGCCGACGGGCCGCGCTTTGAGGCGCTGATCGGTTCCGACGGGGGCGCGCAGAAGCTTTACGTGCTGCGCCGCCGGGACGGGCTCGTGCGCGCGGTCGAGCGGGCGAGCGATGCCGCGACCTTGGCGCTGACCGAGCCCTGGGCGGCGGACGTCAATGGCGACATGCTGTTGGAGGGCTATGACTTCACCCGGCTGCCGCTGGTGGTCGATATCGACCCGGTGGGCGGCGCGCCGGTCCGGGTCGTCGTGCTGCACACCAAGTCGAAATATGTCCATGGCGGCGAGGCGCTCTGGCGCGATCCGGTGCGGCGGCAGGAATTCGTGGTGGCGGCCTTGCTGGCGCGCAGGCGCATTTCGGCCGAGGGCTTCCGGCTGCGTGCCTATCTCGACACGCTGGTGACGGACGACCCGGCGGCGCGGATCGTGGTCACCGGAGACTGGAATGACGGGCCGGGGACGGATTTCTTCGAGCGGAGCTATCTGACCCATAACGTGGCCGATATCGTGCTGGGGTCCACCTTCACGCCCGAGCTGATCTTCCGCCATCCGCTGCTGGCCCATGTGCCGCCTGCGGCGCTGTTCACCGCGCGCTTCGACGATTTCGTCGACGAGGTGCCGGACCGTCCGCTTTTGCTGGATCATTTCGCGATCTCGCCGGGGCTTGCGCCCTGGGTGCAGGCAGCCGGGATCGCCCATGACGCCTATGAGGCGGAACTGGACGGGTCCGGCGCCGCGCGAACCCAGCGCCCGAGCGATCACCGCCCGATCTGGGTCGAGTTGAGCAAGCCTTTGACGGGATAAGGCCCCGGCCCTGCAGGACCGGCGATCCTGCAGGGCCGGGGGCGGGCTCAGGCCAGCATGGCGAGCGGGTTTTCCAGATTGTCCCGGATCGCCTGCAGCAACTCGGCGCCAAGCGCCCCGTCGATCACCCGGTGATCGACGCTGAGCGTGACCGACATGACCGTCGCGACCTCGATCTCTCCGGCCTCGTTGACGACGGGTTTCTTCACGCCCGCGCCGACCGCGAGGATCGCGCCATGGGGCGGGTTGATCACCGCGTCGAAATTGTCGATCCCGAACATCCCGAGATTGGAAATCGCGAAGCTGCCGCCCTGATACTCCTGCGGCGCGAGCTTGCGGTCGCGGGCGCGGGTCGCCAGATCTTTCATCTCTTTCGAAAGCTGGCTGAGCGACTTGGTCTCGGCATCCTTCAGGACGGGGGTGAAGAGCCCGCCCTCGATGGCCACCGCGACCGCCACATCGGAGGGTTTCAGTTGCAGGATGCGGTCGCCGGCCCAGACTGCATTGGCCCTGGGCACCTGCTGGAGCGCCAGCGCGCAGGCCTTGATGATGAAGTCGTTGACCGAAAGCTTGACGCCTCGGGGGCTCAACTGGGCATTGAGCGTGCTGCGGAAGTCGAGCAGCGCGTCGAGCCGGATGTCGCGGCGCAGGTAGAAATGCGGGATGGTCTGCTTGGCCTCGGTCAGGCGGGCGGCGATGGTCTTGCGCATGCCGTCGAGGGTGACGACCTCGTAGGCGCGCCCGTCGTACATCCGCGCGACCGCGTCCGGCGATAGCCCGGCTGGCTGAGCGGCGGCGGCCTGTGGGGCGGCGGCGGTCTGGGGCGCCTCGGCCTTTGCGGGTTTTGCGGCGGGGGCGGTCGCGGCCTCGACATCGGCCTTGACGATACGCCCGCGCGGGCCCGAGCCCTGTATGGCGGTCAGGTCGAGACCCTTTTCGGCCGCGATCCGGCGCGCGAGCGGCGAGGCGAAGATCCGCTGGCCATCGGTGGCGCTGGGCGCGGGCGGGGCGGCGGCCGGCGCGGGACCCCCGTCGGGGGCCGCCTTGCCGCCCGCGTCGGCTGCGGGCGCAGCCTCCGGGGCCGGTTTCGACGGGGCCGCGTTGTCGTTGATGTCGTCTTCGCTTTCGCCCTCTTCCAGCAGCACGGCGATGGGCGTGTTGACCTTCACGCCCTCGGTTCCGGCCGCGACCAGCAGCTTGCCGATCCGGCCGTCGTCGACGGCCTCGAATTCCATCGTGGCCTTGTCGGTCTCGATCTCGGCGATGAGGTCGCCGGAAGCGACGGTGTCGCCTTCCTTGACCAGCCATTTCGCGAGCGTGCCTTCCTCCATGGTCGGAGAGAGGGCGGGCATCAGGATTTCGGTGGGCATGCCGGTCTCCTCAGCGGTAGGTCACAGCGCGGGCGGCTTCGACGACCTCTTTCGCGGTCACCAGCGCCAGCTTTTCCAGGTTCGCCGCATAGGGCATCGGCACGTCCTTGCCGGTGCAGTTGATCACCGGCGCGTCGAGCCAGTCGAAGGCTTCCTGCATCAGCACCGCCGAGATGTGGTTGCCGATCGAGCAGACCGGGAAGCCTTCCTCGACGGTGACGCAGCGGTTGGTCTTCTTGACGCTTTCGATCACCGTCGCGGTGTCGAGCGGGCGCAGCGTGCGCAGGTCGATCACCTCGGCCTCGATGCCTTCCTTGGCCAGCGCATCGGCGGCCTCGAGCGTATGGGCCATGCCGATGCCGAAGCTGACCAGCGTCACATCCTTGCCCTCGCGCCAGATCCGGGCCTTGCCGAAGGGGATGGTGAAATCGTCGAGCACCGGAACCTCGAAGCTGCGGCCGTAGAGGATCTCGTTTTCAAGGAAGATCACCGGGTTCGGGTCGCGGATCGCGGTTTTCAGCAGGCCCTTGGCATCGGCGGCCGAATAGGGCTGGACCACCTTGAGGCCGGGGATATGGGCATACCAGGCGGCATAGTCCTGGCTGTGCTGGGCGGCGACCCGGGCGGCGGCGCCGTTCGGGCCGCGGAACACGATGGGGCAGCCCATCTGGCCGCCCGACATGTACAGCGTCTTGGCGGCCGAGTTGATGATCTGGTCGACGGCCTGCATGGCGAAGTTGAAGGTCATGAACTCGACGATGGGGCGCAGGCCGCCGAAGGCCGCGCCGACGCCGAGACCCGCGAAGCCATGTTCGGAGATCGGGGTGTCGATCACGCGCTTCGCGCCGAATTCGTCGAGCAGGCCCTGGCTGATCTTGTAGGCGCCTTGGTATTCGGCGACTTCCTCGCCCAACAGGAAGACGTCGCCGTCGCGGCGCATCTCTTCGGCCATGGCATCGCGCAGCGCCTCGCGGACCGTGGTCGATTTCATCTTCGTGCCTTCGGGGATCTCGGGTTCGGCCACCGGCCGGGCGCGTTTCGGTTCGGCGGGGGCGGACGGCGCGGAGCCTCCGCCGGAGGCCGCCTTGCCGTCCGCGTCGGCCGCGGGCGCGGCCTCCTGCGCCGCCTTGACGGCGGCGTCGGCATCTTCGCCCTCTTCGACCAGCACGGCGATGGGGGTGTTGACCTTCACGCCTTCGGTGCCGGCCTCGATCAGGATCTTGCCGATCAGGCCCTCGTCGACGGCCTCGAATTCCATCGTCGCCTTGTCGGTCTCGATCTCGGCCAGGATGTCGCCCGCCGAGACGGTGTCGCCCTCCTTGACCAGCCATTTCGCCAGAGTGCCCTCTTCCATCGTCGGGGAAAGCGCGGGCATCAGGATTTCCGTTGCCATGTCTGTCTCTCCTCGCTCAGGCGTTCTGCGGCGCCGTGTCGGCGTAGATGTCGGTGTAAAGCTCGTCGAGAGCGGGCTCGGGGCTTTCCTTGGCGAACTCGGCGGCCTCGTTCACGACGGCCTTGATCTCCTTGTCGATCTCTTTCAGCTCGTCCTCGGACGCGTGCTTGCCCTGCAGGATCAGCTCGCGCACATGCTCGATGGCGTCGCGTTCCTCGCGGATCTTCTGCACCTCCTCGCGCGAGCGGTACTTCGCGGGGTCCGACATCGAGTGGCCGCGATAGCGGTAGGTCATGATTTCCAGGATATAGGGGCCCTTGCCCGCGCGGCAGTGGGCGACGGCCTTCTCGCCCGCGGCCTTGACCGCCAGCACGTCCATGCCGTCGACCGCCTCGCCCGCGATGCCGTAGGAGGCGCCGCGTTCCCAGAAATCGGGGCTCATGGTCGAGCGCTTGACCGAGGTGCCCATGGCATACTGGTTGTTCTCGATCACGAAGATCACCGGCAGCGACCAGAGCTGGGCCATGTTGTAGGTTTCCGCGACCTGGCCCTGGTTGGCGGCGCCGTCGCCGAAATAGGCGAATGTCACCCGGCCGTTGCCCTTGTACTTGTCCGAGAAGGCCAGCCCCGCGCCGATCGGCACCTGGGCGCCCACGATCCCGTGGCCGCCATAGAAATGGCGCTCCTTCGAGAACATGTGCATCGAGCCGCCCTTGCCCTTGGAATAACCGCCCTCGCGGCCCGTCAATTCGGCCATCACCCCCTTGGGGTCCATGCCGCAGGCCAGCATATGGCCGTGGTCGCGATACGAGGTGACGCGCTTGTCGCCCTCTTCGGCTGCGGCCTCGAGCCCGACGACGACCGCTTCCTGGCCGATATAGAGGTGGCAGAACCCGCCGATCAGCCCCATCCCGTAAAGCTGGCCGGCCTTCTCCTCGAAGCGCCGGATCAGCAGCATCTCGCGGTAGAAGGTCAGCAATTCTTCCTTGGAGGTGTTCGGTTTCGCGGGCGGTTTTCGCGTGGCCATCGGGCGGCGCCTCCCATGCGCAGAAATGGTTTAACGTTAAACGAAAATATATCAGAGCGATTCCAGGATTGCGAGGGCTTTTTGCCGGTCGCGGCCGGGCAGGCCGGTTTCGGCCAGAGACGGAAAGCTGTGGGGATGTGGCGCGCGGCCGCTCAGCGCACGACGATTTCGTCGGCGCGGATCAGGCCCAGCACGCTGCGGGCGCGTTCGTCGAGAAGGTCGAGGTCGAGATAGCCGTCCGACAGCCGCCGGGTCTTGTTCGAGACGGCCTCGAGTTCGGCCTCGAGCGCGGCCTTCTGGGCTTCGAGCGCGGCGGCATCGGCCTCGATCTGGATCCGGCGGAACAGCCCGTAATCGCCCTGCACCGCGGCGAAGGTGAAATACATCGCCAGCGAGAAACTGATCCCGATATAGACGAGCGCCCCCCAGGCGGGGCGCAGACGCGCCGCGGTCATGACCCTGCCCCTGCTTGCCGCGCGACAGGCGCGGTCCGCCGCAGTCTAGGGCAAGCGAATCGGCTTGTGAATCGAAAAGTCGGGGCCGCCCATCACAATGACGGCGGCCCGGGCGGGCCGCCGTTCATGGGGCAGGGCGGACAGGCCGGGCTGACCCGGCTCAGTCCTGAAGCGCGGCCACGCCCGGCAGGGTCTTGCCTTCCATCCATTCGAGGAAGGCACCACCCGCGGTCGAGATATAGCTGAACTTTTCGGCCGCGCCCGCGCCGTTCAGCGCCGCGACCGTGTCGCCGCCGCCCGCGACCGACACCAGCAGCCCGGCTTCGGTCAGCTCGGCCGCCTTGGCCGCCGCCGCGTTGGTGGCGGCATCGAACGGGTCGATCTCGAAGGCGCCGAGCGGGCCGTTCCAGATCAGCGTCTTGCACTTGGCGAAGACCTCCTCGATCAGCTCGACCGATTTCGGGCCGGCATCGAGGATCATCGCATCGGCAGGGCAGGCATCGGCCGCAACGGTCTCGTTCACCGCGCCCGCGCGGAATTCGCGCGCGACCACCACGTCGACCGGCAGCACGATCCGGCAGCCCGCGGCATCGGCCTTGTCCTTGATGTCGCGCGCAGTGCCGGCCATGTCATGTTCGCACAGCGACTTGCCGACATTGATGCCCTGGGCGGCCAGGAAGGTATTGGCCATGCCGCCGCCGATCACCAGGAAATCGACCTTGCCGACGAGATTGCCCAGAAGATCGAGCTTGGTCGAGACCTTGGCGCCCCCCACGACCGCCACCAGCGGCCGGGCCGGGTTGCCAAGAGCGCCTTCCAGCGCAGTCAGCTCGGCCTCCATCAGCCGTCCCGCGCAGGAGGGCAGCAGCTTGGCGATGCCCTCGGTCGAGGCATGCGCCCGGTGCGCGGCCGAGAAGGCGTCGTTCACGTAGATGTCGCCAAGCGCGGCCATCGCGGCAGCCAGCGCCGGGTCGTTCTTTTCCTCGCCCTCGTGGAAACGGGTGTTTTCCAGCAGCAGGATGTCGCCCTCGCTGAGCGCGGCGACGGCCTGCTTGGCCGGCAGCCCGATGCAGTCGTCGGCAAAGATCACGCCGCGGCCGAACGCCTCTTCCAGCGCGGGCAGGGTGATCTTGAGGCTCATCTCGGGCACGACCTTGCCCTTGGGCCGGCCGAAATGGGCCAGCAGCACGGGCTTGCCGCCCGCCTTCAGGATGTCGTCCACGGTCGGCTTGATCCGCTCGATCCGCGTCGCGTCGGTCACCCGGCCATCCTCGACCGGTACGTTGATGTCCACCCGGACCAGGACCACCTTGCCGGCAAGGTCCATGTCGTCGAGGGTCTTCCAGGGCATGTGTCGTCCTCCCGAAGGGCTCACGTTGGCGTTAATTCGCCCGAAGTGCCGGAAAGGTCAATGGCCGGTCCCGTCGGCGCCTCTTTTCATCGCCTTTCCGCCGCACTAGTGTCTCGGCCCGACAGAGATCCCGAGGAGGAACCGGCGATGACCGAGATCAAGGACCCCGAGAACACCATCATCATGGAGCTGAAGGGGGGCCGCGTCGTGATCGCGCTTCTGCCCGAGGTTGCCCCGAAGCATGTCGAGCGGATGAAGGCGCTTGCGCGCGCCGGGGACTATGACAATGTCGTGTTCCACCGCGTGATCGAGGGCTTCATGGCCCAGACCGGCGATGTTGCGCATGGCAATGCCGAAAAGGACTACAACCCCGGCCGGGCCGGGACCGGAGGGTCCGACCTGCCCGACCTGCCCGCCGAGTTTTCCAAGCTGCCCCATGACCGGGGCACGCTGGGCGCGGCGCGGTCCTCGAACCCGAACTCGGCCAATTCGCAGTTCTTCATCAACTTCGCCGACAACCATTTCCTCAACGGCCAGTACACCGTTTATGGCCGGGTGATCGAGGGGATGGAGCATGTCGACGCCATTGTCCGGGGCGAGCCGCCGGCCAATCCCGACCGCATGATCAGCGTCAAGGTCGCCGCCGATGCGTAACCTTCTGGTCGCGCTTCTCTGCACCCTGGCGGGACCGGCGCTGGCGACCGGTCTCGACATCCAGGTGGCGGGAGAGGGGGCGAACGGCACCGTCCATGTCGAGCTGCTGGACGATGTGGCGCCCGGCCATGTCCAGCGCATCGCCGAGCTGGCCCGCGAGGGCGCCTATGACGATGTCGTCTTCCACCGGGTGATCGACGGTTTCATGGCGCAGACCGGCGATGTCGAATTCGGCAAGCTCGGCATGGACATGCGGCGCGCGGGCACCGGCGGGTCGACCCGCCCCGACCTCAAGGCCGAATTCTCGGACGTGCCGTTCGACAGGGGCACGGTCGGCATGGCGCGCTCGGCCAACCCGGATTCGGCCAATTCGCAGTTCTTCATCATGTTCGCCCCGGCGCCGCATCTGAACGGTCAGTACACGGTCGTCGGCCGGGTGACGAAGGGCATGGACGTGGTCGACGCGATCAAGCGCGGCTCGGGCCGGAACGGCGAGGTCACGGGACAGCCCGACCGCATGGTCAAGGTGAGCGTGACCGACTAAGCTCTTCTTCCGCGTGCGAAAACAGGGGCGGGGCCTGCGGGCTCCGCCCTTTTTGCGGCCGAGAGACCAAATCCGGCCTCCGGCTCGCCGGGCTGTCACGGATTTGTTAACTCTGCCGGGTAGCGGGAAGGCATTTGAGTTCATGCCGGGGGGCTGCCAATGAAACGGATTCTTCTTCTGACGACGATGGGCGTGCTGGCGGGGCCGGGGCTGGCCCTGGCCGACTGTGCGCCGGACAATCCCGGAGCGGGCGATGTCGTGTTCTGCACCGGCGCCGATACCGACGGCTTTTCGGACGGCTCGGACGATCTGACCGTCTATGTCCAGGACGGGGCCTCGGTCGCGCCCGCGGCGGCCGACACGGATGCCGTCAAGATCAAGGGCGACGGCAACACGCTGCTGAACAGCGGCACCATCGACGGCAGCGATGACGCGGTCGTGGCGGGCGACGATCTGACCCTGAACAATGACGGCACGATCCGCGCGGCCGATGACGGTGTCGATACCGAGGGCCATGACGGGCTGACCCTGACCAATACCGGGCTGATCGAAACCCCCGGCAAGGCGGTCAAGGCCGGGCCCGACGACGATGACGAAGGCGGCAACGGCCTGACGCTGGTCAACACGGCCGGGGCGGTGATCCGCTCGACCGGCAATGAGGGGATCGAGACCGGCAACGGTGCCGACATCACCAACAAGGGCACGATCGAGGGCTTCGACGACGCCATTCAGGTCGGCGAGAACGCGACCATCGTCAATTCGGGGCTCATTGCCAATATCCAGACCCCCGGCGACAGCGACGATCCGCAGGACGCCATCGACATCGATTCAGGCTATATCCGCAACGAGGCGACCGGGGTGATCCGCTCGACCGTCGATGCCGCCATCGACTTCGACCCGGGCACCGGGACGGGGGTCATCGACAACTTCGGGCTGATCTCGGGCACCGTCGCGGTCGAGACCGACGAGGCCGTGACCCAGGATATCGCGGTCTACAATGCGGGTACGCTGATGAGTACGCGCGATGGCGCGGCCGACCCGACGGGGCTGGCGCTGCAGCTGCGCGCGGGCAACGATGTCTTCGTCAGCTTCGAGGGCAGCAGCGTCGTCGGCGGGGCCGAGTTCGGCGCAGGCGACGATGCCTTCGATCTGATCGGCGGCTTCTCGGACATCTTCGGCGGTGCGGGGGCGCTGTTCGACGGCGGCGAGGGGCAGGACCAGTTCTCGGCGCTCGACTACACTTTCGACATGCTGAGCGCGACGCTCACGGGCTCGATCCTCGGGCTGAGCTTCGAGAACGGGGCCGACAGCTTCTCGGTCGCGCTGACCGGGTTCGAGATCTTCAACTTCGCCGATGCGACCTATGGTTATGACGACATCGCCGCCATCGCCCAGCCGGCGCCGGTGCCGCTTCCGGCAGGCGGCGTGCTGATCGTCAGTGCGCTGGCGGGCTTCGGGCTGCTGCGGCGCCGCGGCTGATCGGGCAAGAAAAAACGCCGCGCGGACAGTCCCCGCGCGGCGCCTTTTTCGGGTCCGGTTCAGGCTCAGTCGCCCAGCCGCACCAGCGCGTGACGCTTCCTGCCCGCCGACAGCTTGATCGGCTCGGCCAGCATCGCGGCATCGACCATCAGCCCGGCATCGGACAGCGGTTCATCGTTCAGACGGGCGCCGCCCTCGGCGATCAGCCGCTTGGCTTCCTTGCCCGATTTCGCAAGGCCTGCCCGGGTGATGAGCTGCACGACCGAAAGGCCCCCGGCGAGTTCGTCCGCGCTCAGCGCGACCGTGGGCAGGTCCTCGCCCACGCCGCCCTTCTCGAAGACCTCGCGTGCGGTCGTCTCGGCCGCCTCGGCCGCCGCACGGCCATGGGCCAGCGCCGTGACTTCGTTCGCGAGCACGATCTTGGCGTCGTTGATGGCGTTGCCTTCCAGCGCCCCCAAGCGTTCGCATTCCCCGAGGGGAAGTTCGGTGTAGAGCTTCAGGAACCGCCCGACATCGGCATCGGTGGTGTTGCGCCAGAACTGCCAGAACTCGTAGGGGCTCAGCATGTCGGCATTCAGCCAGACCGCGCCCGACTGGCTCTTGCCCATCTTCTTGCCGTCCGAGGTGGTCAGCAGCGGCGAGGTCAGGCCGTAGACTTCGCGGTCGATGATCCGCCGCGTCAGGTCGATGCCGTTGACGATGTTGCCCCACTGGTCCGACCCGCCCATCTGCAGGCCGCAGCCATAGCGGCGGTTCAGCTCCATGAAGTCGTAGGCCTGCAGGATCATGTAGTTGAATTCGAGGAAGGACAGCGACTGTTCCCGGTCGAGCCGCGACTTGACCGACTCGAAAGACAGCATCCGGTTGACCGAGAAATGCCGCCCCACATCGCGCAGGAAGTCGAGGTAGTTCAGCCCGTCCAGCCATTCGGCGTTGTTCAGCATCAACGCATCGGTCGGCCCGTCGCCGAAACTGACGTATTTGGCAAAGACCTGCCGGATGCCCGCGATGTTCGCCTCGATCTGGTCGGGTGTCAGCAGCGGGCGTTCGTCGGCCCGGAAGGACGGATCGCCCACCTTGGTGGTACCGCCCCCCATCAGGACCAGCGGCTTGTGGCCGGTCTTCTGCAGCCAGCGCAGCATCATGATCTGGATCAGGCCGCCCACATGCAACGACTTGGCCGTCGCATCGAAGCCGATATAGGCCGGGACCACTCCCGCAATCAGAGCCTCGTCCAGGCCCTGATAATCGGTGCAGTCGGCCAGAAAGCCGCGCTCGATCATCACGCGCAGGAAGTCCGATTTCGGGTGATAGGTCATTGCCTCTTGTCCCTTGGGTTAAAGTTCCGCCGTGATATATCGGCGGCAGGCCGGGAGGGAAAGACCATGATCGACAGCGGGACGGTGCGGGTGCTGGGGACCATGTCGGGCACGTCGCTCGACGGGGTCGACGCGGCCCTGATCGAGACCGATGGCAAGACCGTCTTCGGCTTCGGCCCCTCCGCCTACCGGCCCTATTCCCCCGAAGAACGGGCGGTGCTGGCGGCAGCCCTTGGGGGCTGGCCGGGCGATCCGGGCGTGGCCGCGGCGGCGGCCGTGGTCGAGGCCGCCCATGCCGAGGTCATGGCGCGGATCCCGGGCGCCGATCTGGCGGGGGTGCATGGCCAGACGCTGGCCCACGATCCGGGCGGGCGCGGCACCCATCAGGCGGGCGATGGCGCGGCGCTGGCGCGCGCGCTGGGCCTGCCCGTGGTCTGGGATTTCCGCAGTGCCGATGTCGCCGCGGGCGGGCAGGGGGCGCCGCTGGCGCCTTTCTACCATTTCGCCTGCGCGCGCCGGGCCGGGCTGACCGCACCGGTCGCCTTCCTCAATCTGGGTGGCGTCGGCAACCTGACCTGGGTCGATCCCGGCCGCGCGCGCCCCGAGGACGAGGGCGCGCTGCTGGCCTTCGACACCGGCCCCGCCAATGCGCCCATCGACGATCTGATGCAGACGCGGCTGGGCCAGAGCTGCGATCGCGACGGCGCGCTGGCCGCAGGGGGGCGCGTGGACGAGGCGGTGCTGGCCTGGTTGCTGGAGCAGCCCTATTTCCGCGCGCCGCCGCCCAAGTCGCTGGACCGGAACGCCTTTTCCGGGCTGTTGGATCGGGTCGCGGGGCTGAATGATGCCGATGCCGCCGCCACGCTTGCCGCCGTCGTCGCGGCCTCGGTCGCGGCCGGGATCGCGCTTTGCCCGGTGCGGCCCGCGCGGCTGCTGGTCACCGGCGGCGGACGGCGGAACCCGGTCCTGATGCGGATGATCTCCGCGCGGACGGGGCTTTCGGTGGAGCCGGTCGAGGCGCTGGGGCTCGATGGCGACATGCTCGAGGCGCAGGCCTTCGCCTATCTCGCGGTGCGGGTGGCGCGCGGCCTGCCGACCTCCTGCCCCGGCACGACCGGGGTTGACCGGCCGGTCTCGGGCGGACGGATCTCGATGCCCTGAGGATCAGGCGCGGGGGATGTCGAAGCCGGGCGGGGCCATCTCGAACCCCTCGAAGCGAAAACCCGGGCTGACCGTGCAGCTGACGAGCGTCCAGGCGCCCAGCGGCCGCGCGGCCTGCCAGTGACCGGCGGGAACGAGGCCCTGGGGCCGCGCGCCTTGGGCCAGATCCGCCCCAAGGATCATCGGCGCGGCCGGTCCTGCGTCGGTCGCCGACACGGTCAGTTCCAGCGGATCGCCCGCGTGATACAGCCAGATCTCGTCGGCATCGACCCGGTGCCAGTGGCTGCGCTGGCCCTCGGCCAGCAGGTAGTAGATCGCGGTTCCGGGGGGCCGGGTGCCGGGCGCGGCCTCGGCCACCCAGGTCTGGCGATACCAGCCCCCTTCGGGATGCGGGGCAAGCCGGAGCGTCGCGATGATCTCGTCCGCAGTCATGGCATCAGCCTAGCGGGGCGGGGTCTGTGGGGGAAGCCGGTTTGCCGCCGGCGGGCGGGCGGCGGATTTCGGCCAGCGGGCGCCGGTCATACCTGTGGACCCCGAGAAGGGGACATGAAACCGAATAAGAAAGGTGCTAGGAGCACGTCCCATAGGCAACGGAAAACGCGCGGAAAATCTTCCGCCTGCTGCAAGATCTGAAACGGCGATCCCGTCAGGGGGTCGGCGGCGTTTTCCTGTTGTCGCCATGCAAGGGGACACAAGGATGAGCATGACCGAAGACACCGATGCGCCCGAGCGGCGCGAGAACCTTTCCAACGACGATATTGTGTCGCGAATTCTGGGGTTTACCCTCTTCTGCATGGGGCTTTCCCGCGCCCCCGCAGATCAGGTTGCCCGCGGCCGCGGATGGCTGGACGATCTGGGTCAGCCGACAGACGATGGCAAAGCCCTTATCGAAGCTCTGATGAGCCGCGATTCGGCCTACGGGGTCTACAAGTTGGTATACTGATGTAGACGGGGGCATGCAAGCCGGAACTGCGACGGCAGGTCGCGGGGCCGGCTGCGGCCAATTGGCAGACGCCGGACAGGAAAAAGGCGCGTGCCCCGGGGGCCGCGCCTTTCTTTTGTCATTGGGCTGTCGGGATCAGCCGCGCAGGATCGAGGCCCCGGCATATTCGGCGGTTTCGCCCAGCATTTCCTCGATGCGGATCAGCTGGTTGTATTTCGCCAGCCGGTCCGAGCGCGACAGCGAGCCGGTCTTGATCTGGCCGCAATTGGTGGCGACCGCCAGATCGGCGATGGTGGCGTCCTCGGTCTCGCCCGAGCGGTGCGACATGACGTTGGTGTAGCGCGCGCGATGGGCCATATCGACGGCCTTCAGCGTCTCGGTCAGCGACCCGATCTGGTTCACCTTGACCAGCATCGAGTTGGCGACCCCGGCCTTGATGCCATCGGCCAGCCGTTTCGGGTTGGTCACGAAAAGATCGTCGCCCACCAGCTGCACCTTGCCGCCCAGCGCGTCGGTCAGCAGCTTCCAGCCGTCCCAGTCATCCTCGGCACAGCCATCCTCGATCGAGATGATCGGATAGTCGGCGCAAAGCTTCGACAGGTAGTCCACATTCTCGGCGGCGGTCAGGCTGAGGCCCTCGCCCTTCATCTCGTATTTGCCGTTCTCGAAATACTCGGTCGAGGCGCAGTCGAGCGCGAGATAGATATCCTCGCCGGGTTTGTAGCCCGCCTTCTCGATGCTCTTCAGGATGAAGTCGAGCGCATCGCGGGTCGAGTTCAGCGCGGGCGCAAAGCCGCCCTCGTCGCCGATGGCGGTGTTGTGGCCCGCGGCGGCCAGTTCCTTCTTGAGGGTGTGGAAGACTTCCGAGCCCATGCGCACGGCGTCGCGGATCGTCTCCGCGCTGACCGGCATGATCATGAATTCCTGGATGTCGATCGGGTTGTCGGCATGTTCGCCGCCATTGATGATGTTCATCATCGGCACCGGCAGGAGGCGGGCCGAGGTGCCCCCCACGTAGCGGTACAGCGGCTGGGCGGTGTAATCGGCGGCGGCCTTGGCGGCGGCCAGCGACACGCCGAGAATGGCGTTGGCGCCGAGGCGGCCCTTGTTCTCGGTGCCGTCGAGCTCGATCATGGTGGCGTCGATGGCGACCTGCTCGGTCGCGTCGAAGCCCACCAGCGCCTCGGCGATCTCGCCATTGACGGCGGCAACGGCGTCCAGAACACCCTTGCCCATGTAGCGGGACTTGTCGCCATCGCGGCGTTCGACAGCCTCATGGGCGCCGGTCGAGGCGCCCGAGGGCACGGCGGCCCGGCCCATGGTGCCGTCCTCGAGGATCACGTCGACCTCGACGGTGGGGTTGCCGCGGCTGTCGAGGATCTCGCGGCCGATGATGTCGATGATGGTGCTCATGGGGGGGCAGTCCCTTTCTAATGCACGAAGAAAAACTCGGGCCGAGTTCTAGCGTCCGGCGCGGCGAAGGGAAAGGGTGCGTTCGCGCCAGAGGGTATAGAGCCCCGAGGTGATGATGACCGCCGCGCCCACCAGCGTCAGCGCGTCGGGCCGCTCGCCGAAGGCCAGCATGGCGATGACGAGGGCGAAGATCAGCCGGGTATAGCGGAACGGGGTCACCACGGCGACATCGCCGACGCGCATGCCCTCGACGATGGCGTAATAGCCCGCGACCCCCATCACCAAGGCGCCGAACAGCGAGATCGCATCGGCGCGGTCGATCGCCACGGGGGCCTGGCCGAGCCCCATCATCACCAGCCCCACCGGCACCAGCATGAAGAAGCCATAGGCCGATAGCTGAAGCGAGCCCACATTGCGCGGCGTGGCCCGGGTCGCGAGATCGCGCAACGCCAGCCCGAAGACTGCGATCACCGCGAAGATCGAGGCGGGCTCGAAACCGTCGAGCCCGGGGCGCACGACGAGAAGAACCCCGAGAAAGCCGACCGAGATCGCGGTCCAGCGCCGCCAGCCGACCTGCGCCCCCATGAAGAGGGCGGCGCCCAGCGTGACGGCCAGGGGCGTCGCCTGCAGGATGGCCGAGGCCGAGGCCAGCGGCGTCAGCGCGATGGCGGTGACATAGCAGAGCGTGCCGACGATCTCGCCGAAATTGCGCAAGAGGACCGGTCGGCTCAGAAGCGCCCGCGACCAGAGCCGCTGGCCGCGCCGCAGCGCCATCAGCGCGAAGACGATGCCGCCGCCCAGCCCCAGAAGCGTGAGGATCTGCCCGATCGGCAGCGTCGCGGCCACCTTCTTGACGAACATGTCCTCGACGGCAAAGGCGGCCATTGCCGCAATCATCAGCATGATGCCGCGCATGTTGTCCATTTTTCGGGCGTCCTCAGGAAAGGGTGTCGGTCCCGATTATCGGCCTGAAGCGCCAGAGGAAAGTGAAATCGCCGTTTGTCCGGCCCGCCGGACGGGGCCTGGGCTTACAGCCAGCGCAACAGCCGGAACAGCGCCAGAAGCCCGAGCGCCAGGACGACATTGGCCGCCGAGAGCAGCGCGAAGGCCCAGGGGTTGGCGGTGCCCGGCATGCCCGCGACGTTCACTCCGAACAGCCCGGTCAGAAACCCGAGCGGCAGGAAGATCGCCGCCACCACCGACAGCACATAGCCGTTCCGCGCCATCACCGTGCCGCGCAGGCCTTCCAGATGGTCATGCAGCGCCACCAGCCGGGCGGCCACGGCGTCAAGCTCCTCGACCGTGCGCGCGGCGCGGTTGGCGCTTTCGCCCAGAAGGATGCGTGCCTCGGCGTCGATCAGCGCGCTCTGCCCCTCGGACAGCCGCCCCAGCGCCTCGCGCTGCGGCCCGGCGTGGCGGCGCAACCGGATCGCCTTGCGCCGAAGCGGCGCGAGATCGACGGCGCGATCCTCGTCCTCGCGTTCGAGGATCGCCTCTTCCAGCGCGTCGGTCAGGTCCTCGAGCTGGACCGATACCGCCTCGAACCGGTCGGTCAGGCCCTCGGCGATCTCGGCGAGGAAGGCGCCGGGGCTGGTTGGCGCGGTCCCGGCCGCGGCCGCGCGGCGCAGATCGTCAAGCGCGAAGACCTTGCTGCGGCGCACGCTGACCACCAGCCCCGGCGCGACCCAGATCCTCAGCGAGACCATGTCCTCGGGCTCGGCGCCGGCGTTGAGGTTGACGCCCCGCAGGTTGACGATGAGCCCGCCCTCGAGCGGGGTGCAGCGCGGACGGGTTTCGGTCTGCAGAATGGCCTCGGCCGCGACGGCGGGCAGATGCGCCTCGGTCCAGTCGGCCAGCGCCGGATCGGCCAGCGCGAAATGCAGCCACCGCCAGGCGGCGCCGGGGCCGGGGGCGGCGGCGGGCCAGGCTTCGGCGATCGGCCGTGCGGTGCCGTCGGGGCCGATGTCGAAGGCGGCCAGAGGGTGAGGCGGGACGGGGGTCATGGCTAGACCAGTTTGGGTTCGCGGCTGAAGCGGCGGGCGAGCGCGCCGACCGACAGCCCCTGCACCAGGATCGAGAAGACCACGATGACATAGGTTGCGGTCAGGATCAGCGGTTTCCACTCGCTTTCGGGCAGGCTCAGCGCCAGCGCGACCGAGATCCCGCCCTTGAGCCCGCCCCAGGTCATGATCGGGATGGTGCCGCGTTCAAAGCCCTGGCGGCGCCCGATCAGCAAGACCGGCACCGCGACCGACACGAGCCTTGCCGCCAGCGACAGCGCCACCGCCGCGACCAGCGTCTCGATCCCGTCAAGGTCGAAGGCGACCGCGAAGACCTCGATGCCGATCAGCAGGAACAGGACCGCGTTGAGGATCTCGTCGATCATCTTCCAGAAGGCATCGACATATTTCCGGGTCTCGTCCGACATGCCGTATTTCATGCCGACATGGCCGATCATCAGCCCGGCCACCACCGCCATGATCGGTGCCGAGACCCCGGCCGCCACCGCCAGTTCGTAGCCCCCGAAGGCCAGCGCCAGGGTGATCAGCACCTCAAGCGCATAGTCGTCGATCCGGCGCATCACCCGGAAGGTCAGCCAGCCCAGCACGCCGCCCAGCAGCGCGCCGCCCACCGCCTCGCGCAGGAACAGCATCGCCGCGGCAACGACCGCGTTTCCGTCTCCCGCCGCACCATGGGTGGCATGGGCCGCGGGGAAGGCCAGCCCGATCAGGATCAGGAAGACCACATAGGCCACCCCGTCGTTGAAGAGGCTCTCGCCCGCGATGGTGGTTTCCAGCGACCGGCTGAGCTTGGCCGCGCGCAACACCCCCAGCACCGCTACCGGGTCGGTCGGCGAGACGACGGCACCGAAGACCAGCGCCACCAGAAGCGGCATGCCGGTCAGCCAGGAAAAGCCCACGCCCACCACCGCGACCGACAGCGCGACGCCGATGGTTGCCATCACGAAGACGCTCAGCGCCTGGGCGCGCAGGTCCTCGACCTTGACATGCAGCGCGCCCGCGAACAGCAACAGGCCCAGCATGCCTTCCAGCAGCGCGTCGGAAAAGTCGATCCCCAGGACCAGGTCGCGCAACCCGGTGCCGATCCCGAGCCCCGGCACCAGCGCATCGAGCGCCATCGCGGCCAGCGAGACGATGAGCGCGACCAGCAGGATGCCGATGGCCTGCGGCAGGCGCAGCACGAAATAGTTGATGGTGCCGAACAGTGCGGCCAGCACGATCAGCAGCGAGGCGAGTTGAAGAGGCGGCATGCCGGGGTCCAGGGGTCGTTGAGGGGACGCAGTCGGGAACCATGGCTAGCCCGATCCCAGCACGGGGCAAAGCGGAAACGCCCCGTCAGGGGGCGGCGTCAGGTGCCGCAGAAGGTCTGGCGGACCTCTTCGCCGGGGGCGGGCGGGGCGCGGAAGGCACGGGCCTCGTCCTGGGGATCGAAGGGATGGGCCAGCACCCGATGCAGCCGCTCGAACGGGGCCAGATCGCCCGCGCGGGCGGCCGCGATCGCCGCCTCGATCCGGTGGTTGCGGGGAATATAGGCGGGGTTGGCGGCGCGCATCCGGGTCTGGGCCGCGCTGGCGGCGGTGCCCTCGCGGTCGAGCCGGGCCTGCCAGCGCCCGGTCCAGGCCTCGATCCCCGCGCGGTCGCGGAGCCTGCCGGGCGAGAGGCCCTCGGCCAGATCGCGGAAGGTGTTGGTGAAATCGGCCCGTTCGGCGGCCATCAGGTCCAGCAGCCCGTGGATCAGCTCGGCATCCCCGTCCTCGGCGGTGCCAAGCCCGATCTTGGGGCGGAAGACATCGAGCCAGGCCGCCTTGAAGAGATCGGGAAAGCCGTGCAGGGCTGCGGTCGCGGCCTCGATGGCGCGCTCGCGGTCGGGGTCGATCAGCGGCAGCAGCGAGGTGGCCAGCTGAGCCAGGTTCCAGACCGCGATATCGGCCTGCCGCCCGTAGGCGTAGCGCCCGAACTGGTCGATGGAGCTGAAGACCGTGTCCGGGTGATAGCCGTCCAGGAAGGCGCAGGGGCCATAGTCGATGGTCTCGCCCGCGACAGAGGTATTGTCGGTGTTCATCACCCCGTGGATGAAGCCCACCCCCATCCATTGCGCCACCAGCCGGGCCTGGGCGGCCAGCACCGCACCCAGCATATCCAGCACGGTTTCGGTCTCGGGGTAATGGCGGGCCATCACGTGGCGCGCCAGCGCCTCGAGCGCGTCGGTATCCTTGCGCACCGCGAAATACTGGAAGGTGCCGACGCGCACATGGCTGGCCGCGACCCGGGTCAGCACGGCGCCCGGCAGGCGGGTTTCGCGGATCACCTCCTCGCCGGTCGCGACGGCGGCCAGCGCCCGGGTCGTCGGAATGCCGAGCGCGTGCATCGCCTCGGACACCAGGTATTCGCGCAGCACCGGGCCCAGCCAGGCGCGCCCGTCGCCCATCCGCGAATAGGGGGTGCGGCCCGCGCCCTTCAGCTGAAGGTCGTGCCGGGTGCCGTCAGGCGCCACCACCTCGCCCAGAAGGATCGCGCGGCCATCGCCCAGTTGCGGCACGAAACCGCCGAACTGGTGCCCGGCATAGGCCTGGGCCAGCGGCTCGGCGCCCTCGGGCAGGCGGTTGCCCGCCAGCGTCTCGACGCCCTCGGGCGAGGCCAGCGCCTCGGGGTCGAGCCCCAGCGCCTCGGCCAGCGGCCGGTTCAGCGCCAGCAGCCGCGGCGCGCGCACAGGTTCGGGGGCCTGACGGCTGAAAAACCGGTCCGGCAGGCGGGCATAGGAATTGTCGAAGCGGATCGAAAGGGTCATGCCGCCGAGATAGGCCGGGCGCCGGGGCTTTCCAGCGGGACGGTTTCCCGGTACGGGCAAGGCCCCCGGGGTGGTCCCGGGGGCTTGCGGGTCTGTCAGGTGCCCTGAGGGCCGCGGATGCAACCGGTCTCAGGATTTCTTCTTGCGACGGCCGACCGCGGCCAGGCCGCCAAGGCCGCCCAGCAGCATCAGCCCCGCCGCCGGCAGCGGCACCGGTGCCACGGTGATCGAGGCCAGCTTGTAGGAATCGTCCATCGCATCGGCGCCGAAGCTGATCGAGGTGCCGCGCAGCCCGCTCAGCGGATAGGGGTTCGGGCCCGACCGCTCTTCGGGCGAGACCAGCGTGCCATCGACGAA
Source organism: Rhodovulum sp. BSW8 (assembly GCF_003314725.1). Lineage (NCBI taxonomy): Bacteria > Pseudomonadati > Pseudomonadota > Alphaproteobacteria > Rhodobacterales > Paracoccaceae > Rhodovulum > Rhodovulum sp. BSW8. The sequence goes on along the minus strand of NZ_QNVX01000012.1, from coordinate 191,480 downwards.
GAGGTCGAAGCTGTCGGAATTGCCCCAGAACGAGAAGAGCACCGCCGAGAAGTCGACGGTCTGGCTGAACGACAGGGTCAGCAGGTCGTTGCCGAGAAAACCGTCGATATAGGGACCGTCGAGAAAGCCGGTGACGCCCAGGCCATGGTCGCCCTGATAGACGGACCGGTCGCAGGAGGACGTGGTCGAGCAGTCGGTTTGCACGATGGTGTCCGGGTTGGGAAAGTCGCGATAGACGCCGGCATAGGCGGTCACCGTGACCCCGTCGACGGTCAGCTGGTGGCTGGAATCGAGCGACATGGTCGTGAAGTCGAACGTCGCGGCCGATGCCGCCCCCGCACCAAGGACAACTGCCGCAGCAGCGGCGGCATAAGTCATTCTGGACATGTGTATTCCCCCGTTCGTAGTAAAGTCAGAAATCCTGCGAAATATTGCAGGTAACAGTTTATTAACAGATGCGGCGCTCCCGGGCAAGGAAAGCTGACGGCAATGGCCGGAGGGGGCAAATCCGACGCAGGGGGCGCCGAGGGTTTTGTTTCTCAAATCATTGATATGAATTGGGTTTTTCTCAAGTTATTTTTCATTTGGGGAAAGACAGAAAAGAACTCGCGTTTTGGGTGAGTTTCGCAAGCGGCTCTGAAACGGGCGGGGCTTGGAGAATAGAGTTTCCGCTCCCGGCGGTTTTACGCGGTCAAAGTCGGCCGAGCCTGTCCGTCAGCAGCGTGAAGAATGCGTCTGCGTCGATATCGCCCATGAAAGTCGCATTGGGGGCGCGGCCCGAGACGCCCCACCAGTCGGCGACGGTCATGCCTCGGGTGAAGCGACCCTCGGTCTCGATCTCGACATTGACGTGGCGGCCGCGGAACAGGCCGGGCCGGATCAGGTAGGCGGTGACGCACGGATCGTGCAGGGGGGCGCCCTCGGATCCGTATTTCTCGCGGTCGTAGCGCTCGAAGAAGTCGGTCATCGCGGCGACGGCCTCGCCCGCGGCAGTCCCCAGCGCCCGGAACGCGTCGTTGCGCGGCTTCGTGACCAGCGCCTTGTGGGTCACGTCCAGCGGCATGACGGTCAGCGGCACGCCCGAGGCAAAGACGATGGACGCGGCCTCGGGGTCGACGAAGATGTTGAACTCGGCCGTGGGGGTGATGTTGCCGACCTCGAAATAGGCGCCGCCCATCAGCACGATCTCGCGGATCTTCGGCGCGATCTCGGGGGCCTCGCGCAGGGCCGTCGCGATGTTGGTCAAGGGCCCCAGCGGGCAAAGCGTGACCTCGCCCTCGGGGGCGGCGCGCAGCGTCTCGATCAGGAAAGTGACGGCATGGGCATCCTGCAGCGGCATGGTCGGGTCGGGCAGGGCGGGGCCGTCGAGCCCGGTCTTGCCATGGACATGCTCGGCGGTGACAAGCGCGCCCGCCAACGGCCGGTCGCAGCCCGCGAAGACCCGGATATCGGGCCGTCCGGCCAGTTCGCAGACCATGCGGGCATTCTTCTGGGTCAGGGCCAGCGGCACGTTTCCGGCGACGGCGGTGATGCCCAGAACCTCGATCTCGTCGGGGCTGGCCAGCGCCAGCAGGATGGCGACGGCGTCGTCCTGGCCGGGATCGGTGTCGATGATGATCTTGCGGGGCATGCGGGGTCTCCGGGGAAGCTGGCCCCGCAACGTGGCGCGGGCGCGCCGGGATGTCCAGCGCGCCCGCCTTTCGGGTCAGTGGCCCTGTCCGGTGGAGGCCCTGCCCGAAACCGGTTCAGCCGTCGAAATCGACTTCCTCGACCAGCCGCAGCGCTGCCGCACGGTCGCGCGACAGGGCGATGAGGTTCACGTCATCGGCGGTGAAGCTGCCCCAGCTTTTCACCAGATCCGAGGGGCCGGTGCCGGGCACGACCGGGTATTCGTAATTGACCTCGGCATAGATCTCCTGGGCATGGTCCGAGGTGAGGTATTCCATGAATCTCAGCGCGTCCTCGCGGTTCGGCGCGGCCTTGGTCATGGCGATGCCCGAGATGTTCACATGGGTGCCGCCGTCCTCGAAGACCGGGAACAGCACATTGACCGATTGTGCCCAGGCCTCCTGCTCGGGGTCGTTCAGCATCTGGCCCATGTAATAGGTGTTGCCGAGCGAGATGTCGCATTCGCCGGCCCAGATCGCCTTGACCTGCGCCCGGTCGTTGCCCTGGGGTTTGCGCGCCAGGTTGGCCTTGACGCCTTCAAGCCAGGTCTTCGCGGCCTCTTCGCCATGGTGGTGGATCATCGCCGCCACCAGCGCCAGCGTATAGGCATGGGTGCCCGAGCGGGTGCAGATCCGGCCCTTCCATTTCGGGTCGGCCAGATCCTCGTAGGTGGTGATTTCCGAGGGATCGACCCGGTCCTTGGCGGCATAGACGATCCGGGCGCGGGTGGTGACCCCGAACCAGTGATTGTCGGCGTCGCGGAAGGCGGCCGGGATCTTCTCGACCAGGGTGTCGCTGTCGACGGCCTGGGTCACGCCCGCATCGACCGCCTCGGCCAGCCGCGCGACATCGACCGTCAGGATGATATCGGCCGGGCTGCGCGAGCCCTCGGCCTGAAGCCGCTCGACCATGCCCTTGTTGAGAAAAGCGATATTGGTGGCGATGCCGGTATCCTCGGTGAAGGCGTCGAGGATCGGCTGGATCAGCTCGGGCTGGCGATAGGAATAGATGTTCACATCGGCCTGGGCAGTCGGGGCCAGCGTGGCCGCCGCGGCGGTGGCCGCAAGGGCAATGCGCAAGGTCATGGGATCTCCTGTCCGGTCTGGTGCGTTCCGGTCAGGGTTAAATCCGACAATTTTTGTCGGGTCAAGGTGCCGCAGGGGGCGCCCGCTCACATCCGCTTGATCGGGCGTGAACGGGTCTCGGGCGTCAGCGCCCGGCCCTGGCCTTTTCCTCGGCCTTCACCGCATCCCAAAGCGCGTCCATCTCGGCCAGGTCCGAGTCCTCGGGGCGTTTGCCCATGGCCGCGAGCCGGGCCTCGATGCCGTTGAACCGGCGGGTGAATTTCGCATTGGCGGCGCGCAGCGCCTCTTCGGGCTCGATCTTCAGGTGGCGGGCGAGATTGGCCACCACGAACAGCAGGTCGCCGAATTCCTCGAACACCTCGGCCTCGGTCAGCCGGTCGCGGGCCTCGGCCAGTTCCTGCGCCTCCTCGACGATCTTGTCGAGAACCTGCGCCGTCTCGGGCCAGTCGAAGCCGACCCGCGCCGCGCGCTTTTGCAGCTTGACCGCCCGCGTCAGCGCGGGCAGCGCCAGCGCCACATCGTCAAGCACGCCCCTCGCCTTCTTGCCCGCCCGTTCGGCCGCCTTGATCGTTTCCCAGTCGCGGGTCTGCTGTTCGGCCGACTTGTCGCGATCCTCGCTGCCGAAGACATGCGGGTGCCGCGCCACCATCTTGTCCGAGACCCGGTCGGCGACCGAGTGAAAGTCGAACAGCCCCGCCTCGGCCCCCATCTGCGCGTGATAGACCGATTGCAGCAGCAGATCGCCCAGTTCGCCCTCCAGCTCGTCCCAGGCCTCGCGCTCGATGGCGTCGGCGACCTCATAGGCCTCTTCGATCGTATAGGGCGCGATCGAGCGGAAATCCTGTTCGATATCCCAGGGGCAGCCGGTCCTCGGGTCGCGCAGGCGCCGCATGATTTCCAGAAGGCGCGGCAGGCCGCCCTTGGGGTCACGGATCAGGCGGTCGGAATCCTCGGTCATCTGGGCCTCGCAATCTGGCATCGGCAGGAGTTGGACAAAGACAGGCCGGGGTGTAAAGCCGGGGCTGGCGAAAGGGAACCCGCGCGCTATCCTGCGCGGGGTGCAGGAGGGGGCATGCGATGGCACTGGAAGACGCGAAATCCGAGGTGGACGGGGCGATCACCCGCAAGGGGCACCGGGGGCTTGCCTACGAGAACGCCTTTGCGGGGGTGACATCGTTCCTGCGCCGCAGCCTGACCAAGGATCTTGCGGGCGTCGATCTGGCCATCACCGGCATTCCCTTCGATCAGGCGGTCACGAACCGGCCCGGCACCCGCTTCGGGCCGCGCGCGATCCGCGAGGCCAGCACGCTGCAGGCCTTCGACGTTCCCTATGGCTGGGGCTACAACCCGTTCGACGCCTTCGACATCGTCGATTACGGCGACATGGCCTTCGACTATGCCAGCGTGGCCGAGTTTCCGGCCCGGGCCGAGGCCCATGTCGCGGGCATCCTGAAGGCGGGCACGGCCTGCATCGCGCTGGGCGGCGATCATTCGGTGTCGCTGGCCCTGCTGCGCGCCCATGCGGCCAAGCACGGGCCGCTGGCGCTGGTGCAATTCGACGCCCATACCGATACCTGGGCCGATGACGACATGGCCCGGATCGATCATGGCACGATGTTCGGCAAGGCGGTCAAGGCGGGGCTGATCGACCCGGCGCGGTCGGTCCAGATCGGCATCCGCACCGACAACCCCGATACGATGGGGATCACCGTGCTGGACGCGCCCTTCGTGCATGAACACGGACCCGCCGCCACCGCCGCCCGGGTGCGCGAGATCGTGGGCGAGGCCCCGGCCTATCTCAGCTTCGACATCGACGCGCTCGATCCGGCCTTCGCGCCGGGCACCGGCACACCCGTCTGGGGCGGGCTGAGCAGCGCGCAGGCGGCGTCGATCCTGCGGGGGCTGCGCGGGATCGACATGGTGGGGGGCGATGTGGTCGAGGTCTCGCCGCCCTACGATCCGACCGGCGTCACCGCCATTGCCGGGGCGCATGTGGCGGTCGAACTGATCTGCCTCTGGGGCTGGACCCGGCGCCCCGATGCCGAGGACGGCGCATGAAGATCCTTCCCCTTGTCCTGCTGGTTCTGGGGCTTGCCGCGGCGGGCGGCGCGGTCTGGTTCCGCACCGTCCCCGACGATCCCGAGACCTGGCATGTCGACCCGCTGACCGCCGCGAAACCCGCGACGCCCAATGCGGCGCTCGTCCGTCCCGAAGGCGGGGACCGCGCCGCCCCGGTCTATCCGGTCACGCCCGAGGCGCTGGCCGAAGCTTTCGACGCCGTGGCGCTGGCCCAGCCGCGCACGTCCCGCCTTGCGGGCGCGCCCGGCGCTTTCTTCATGACCTATGTCCAGCGCTCGGCGCTCTGGGGCTTTCCCGATTACATCTCGGTCCGCATCCTGCCGGTCGAGGGCGGGGCGACCTGGGCCGCGTTTTCCCGTTCGCGCTACGGCCATTCCGACCTTGGCGTGAACGCGAAGCGGCTGGCCGACTGGCAGGCCGCGCTGGAGGCCCGGCTGGCCCCGCCTGCCTCTTGACCGTCCCCCGGCTTTCGCGCGACAGAGCGCCATGGTCCCGCTAGACAAACTCGAACAGATCTCGCGCCGGTTCGGCTATCTCGAAGCCCGGCTGGCCGAAGGTGCATCCGGCGATTTCGCCCAGGTCGGCCGCGAATATGCCGAGCTGAAGCCCGTGGTCGCCGAGATCGAGGCCTATCGCGGGCTGCTGTCGGATATCGACACCGCCGAGGCGATGCTGAAGGACCCCGAGATGCGTGCGCTGGCCGAGGAAGAACTGCCCGACCTGCGCGCCCGCCTGCCTGAACTGGAACAGGCGCTGAGGATCGCGCTTCTGCCCAAGGACGCGGCCGATGCCCGCCCCGCCATCGTCGAGATCCGGCCCGGCACGGGGGGCGAGGAGGCCGCGCTTTTCGCGGGCGACCTGCTGCGGATGTACCAGCGCTATGCCGAGACGAAGGGCTGGCGCTTCGAGATCCTCGAGGAAAGCCAGACCGAACTGGGCGGGATCAAGGAAGTGACCGCCACCGTGCAGGGCGAGGGCGTGTTCGCGCGCCTCAAATACGAATCCGGCGTGCACCGGGTCCAGCGGGTTCCCGCGACCGAATCTGGTGGCCGCATCCATACCTCGGCTGCGACGGTCGCCGTGCTGCCCGAGGCGCAGGAGGTCGATATCGACATTCCGGCGGGTGACATCCGGATCGACACGATGCGCGCCTCGGGCGCGGGCGGGCAGCACGTCAACACCACCGACTCGGCCGTACGGATCACCCACCTGCCGACCGGGCTGGTGGTCACCTCGTCGGAGAAATCGCAGCACCAGAACCGCGCCATCGCCATGGCGGTGCTGCGCGCGCGGCTGTTCGACCTGGAGCGTCAGAAAGCCGCAGACGAACGCGCCGCGGCCCGCAAGGCCCAGGTCGGCTCGGGCGACCGGTCGGAACGGATCCGCACCTACAACTTTCCGCAGGGCCGGATGACCGATCACCGGATCAACCTCACGCTCTACCGGCTGGACCAGATCCTGGCGGGCGATCTTGACGAAGTGATCGACGCGCTGATCGCCGACGACCAGGCCACGATGCTGGCCGAGATGGAGGGATGACCGCGCCCACCGGGTCGGTCCTGCTGGCGGGCGCCGTGGCGCGGCTGCGCGCGGCCGGTATCCCCGATCCGCAGCGCGACGCCCGGCGCCTTCTGGCCCATGCGCTGGAAATCGCGCCCGGGCGGCTGACCCTGGTTCTGCCCGAGCCCGTGTCGCCGGCGGCGGAGGCCCGTCTTGCCGCCGCGCTCGACCGCCGCGCCACCCGCGAGCCGGTGTCGCATATCGTCGGGCTGCGCGGCTTCTGGGGGCGCGATTTCCGCGTCAGCCGCGATGTGCTGGACCCCCGGCCGGAAACCGAGACGCTGATCGAGGCCGCCCTTTCCGCCCCGTTTTCCAATGTGTTGGACCTTGGCACCGGGTCGGGCTGCATCCTTCTGACACTGCTGCTGGACCGGCCCGGCACAGCCGGGACCGGCACCGACATCTCGGCCCCGGCGCTGGCCGTGGCGCGCGAGAACGCGGACCGGCTGGGATGCGACGGCGCGCGCTTCGTGCTGTCGGATTGGGACGCGGCGGTCGAGGGGCGGTTCGATCTTGTCGTCTCGAATCCGCCCTATATCGCCGAGGCCGAGATGCCGGGCCTTGCCCCCGATCTGGCCTTCGAGCCGCGCGGCGCCCTGACCGATGGCGGCGACGGGCTGTCGGCCTACCGCGCCATCGCCCGCGCAGCCCCCGCCCGTCTGACCCCGGGCGGACGGCTTCTGGTCGAGATCGGCCCGACCCAGGCCCGCGCGGTTTCCGCGATCTTTGCCGGGGCCGGCCTTGAAACCGTCGCGATCCGGCCCGATCTCGATGATAGAGACCGGGTTGTCGAGGTACGCGTCGCGGCGCCGGGGACGTAACGTCAAAACGTTGCGTGCCGCGCGTGGCCCTCGCCAAATGGCCGCAATTGGTGTATTTACCTCTTGCCAGCGTCTGTGGCCCGTGTTTACTGCACGCAGCGTTGGCCGGGTGCCGGGTAGGCGCCCCTCGCGCAAGACAAGCCAAAAAAGGGTCGACAGGGGCTCGTTTTGGACCCGCGCATTTCGACGCGCGGCCCTGTCCCAAGACACCACCACTAGGCTGGAAACAAGAACACGCATGAGACCGTCCAAGTCACGTTCGCGCTCCAAGTCGAACCGGTCGCGCTCGATCGGCAATATCGTCAATCGGGTCTTCGACAGTTCGGGTCCCGAGGGGAAGGTGCGCGGCACGCCGCAGCAGATCATCGACAAGTATAACCAGCTGGCGCGGGACGCCCATCTGGGGAACGACCGGGTCGCTGCCGAGAACTTTCAGCAGCATGCCGAGCATTACGCGCGGCTGCTTGGCGAGGCCCAGCGCGAGCAGGACGCCCGCCGGGAACAGCAGGATGCCCAGCAACCGCGTCCGCGCGAGCGCGACGACATGCAGGAAACCTCTCAGGGCAACGACGAGCCCGAGGAGTTCGCGCCCGCGCCGAAGGTGGCGTCGGACAGCGGCACCGACGTGATCGACATCGTCGGGGATGACGACGGTCAGGAAAGCACCCTGGTCGAAACCCCAGAGGAAAAGCCCGCCCCGAAGCCGCGCCGCCCGCGCAAACCCCGCGCAGTCAAGCCGCGGGGTGACGAAGCCGGAGGCGCCGCAGAGCGCGGCGAGTCGGCTCAAGGCGACTCGGGTCAGGGCGACTCGGGTCAGGGCGACTCGGGTCAGGGCGACGACCAGCCCGACGCCCCCAAATCCGGCACCGGAAAACGGCGCGGCGGCACGGCTGCGAATGACGGCCAACCCTCCGCCAACCCGCAGCGCGAGGCCCCCGCGGCCGAGTGATCGGCGCAAGCTTCGGCTGATCTTGCGAATGACCGGCGGCGCCATGCGCCGCCGTTTTCATGTCCGGTACTTCCTCGGCGGTCCGGTGGCCGCGTCAGCCGCGCGCGCCGGCCACGGCCCGCGCCAGGGCACAGAACGCCTCCAGCGGCAGTTGCTCGGCGCGGTCGGTGGGCGCGATCCCGACGGAGTGCAACAGATCCTCGATCCCGGGCGCAAGCCCCTTGAGACTGGCCCTCAGCATCTTCCGGCGTTGCCCGAAGGCCGCCGCCACCACCCGTTCCAGCACCGCCGGATCCGCCTCGAAGCGGGGCGCGGGCAGGGCGGTCAGATGCACCACGGCCGAGGCCACCTTGGGCGGCGGCGTGAAGGCCTCGGGCGGCAGCTTCAGGGCGATCCGCACATCCGTGCGCCATTGCGCCAGGATCGCGAGCCGCCCATAGGCCTTGCTGCCCGGCTCGGCCACGATCCGCTCGGCCACCTCCTTCTGGAACATCAGCGTCAGGCTCGACCAGACCGGCGGCCAGGTGGCGGGCGTCAGCCAGCGCACCAGAAGCTCGGTGCCGACATTATAGGGCAGGTTCGCCACGATCTTCACCGGCGGCGTCAGATGCGCCAGCGGATCGAGCGCCAGCGCGTCGCCATTCACCACCTCGAGCCGCCCCGGATAGGCCGCCGCGACCTCGGCCAGCGCGGCCAGACAGCGGGTGTCCTTCTCGACCGCCAGCACGCGCCGCGCTCCTTCCGCCAACAGCCCCCGGGTCAGCCCGCCGGGGCCGGGACCCACCTCCAGCACGTCGGCCCCGGCAAGATCGCCCGCCACCCGCGCGATCTTCGCCGTCAGGTTCAGATCCAGCAGAAAGTTCTGTCCCAGCGCCTTTTTCGCCGACAGCCCATGCGCTGCGATCACCCCGCGCAGCGGCGGCAACCCGTCGATCGTGCTCATGCCAGCGCCCTTTCTTCTTCTTGGCGAAAATACCCGCCGGGGGTCCGGGGGTGGCACACCCCCGGCGCGGGCCACATGGCCTAGCGCCGTCCCGCCGCGCGCGCCAGCGCCATCTCGCGCGCCAGTTTCAGCGCGGCGATCAGGCTCGACGGATCGGCCTGACCGCTGCCCGCGATGTCGAAGGCGGTGCCGTGATCGGGCGAGGTGCGGATGAAGGGCAGGCCCAGCGTCACGTTCACGCCGCCCGCGAAATCCAGCGTCTTGATCGGGATCAGCGCCTGATCGTGATACATCGCCACCGCCACGTCATAGCGCGCCCGCGCCTGCGGGTGAAACATCGTGTCGGCCGAAAGCGGCCCCGCAATCCGCATCCCCTCGGCCCGAAGCCGGTCCAGCACCGGGCCGATCAGCGCGAGTTCCTCGCCGCCCATCGCCCCGCCCTCGCCGGCATGGGGGTTGAGCCCGGCCACCGCCAGACGCGGGCTGTCGATCCCGAAATCCCGGATCAGCGCGGCCTCGGTGATCCTGAGGCTATTCTCCAGCAGTTCGGCGGTCAGCGCCTGCGGCACCTCGGCCAGCGGAATATGGATCGTCACCGGCACCACCTTCAGGGCGGGGGCCGCCAGCATCATCACCACCCGATCGACCCCGGCCAGATGGGCCAGAAACTCGGTATGGCCGGGATGCGGAAAACCTGCCCCGTCCTGCAAAGCCTTCTTGTGGATCGGCGCGGTACACAGCGCCGCGGCCTTCCCCTCCTGCACCAGCGCGACGCCGCGGGCGATGGCCTCGATCACGCCCGCAGCATTGGCGGGGTCCGGACGGCCGGGAACGGCCGGGGCCGGGAAGGGCAGGCGCAGCACCGGCAGCGCGGTCGCGGCCACATGCATCGCCTCGGCGGGCGCGTGGATCTCTGCATGGGGGGTGCCCTCGGGCAGATGCCGGGGATCGCCGATCCAGAAGAAGGGCAGGCGCGCGCCAAGGCTCTGCCAGGCGCGGGCCGCGATCTCGGGGCCGATCCCGGCCGGCTCGCCGCAGCTCAGCGCGATGGGCAGGCCGGTCATGGCTCGCGGATGATGGCGTCGGCCTTCAGCTCGGCAAGATAGCTGTCGGCATAGCCGGCCAGCCGCTGGCCGAACAGCTGCCGCCGCACCGCCTCGCGGTCGATCGCGCCGTCCTCGCCCAGATCGGGCGTGCGGCCGCAAAGCATCAGCACCACCGCGGCCCGGGCATTGCCCAGCGCATAGGACACCTCGTTATCGTCGAGCTTGGCCAGTTCCTGCGCCACGTCCGGGGGCAGATCGGCCACCTGGCGGGTTTCGCGCACCAGCCGCTCGGGCGGCAGGCCGCGCGCCACGCCGTACAGATCGTCGCAGGTATCGGCCCGCATCCGCACCTTCATCGCCTGGGCCAGCGTGCCGCCGGGGATGATGAACTTGGCATAATCGACAGCGGCGGTCTTCGGCCCCTCGGCCCGGTCCTCGCGGATCGAGCGCAGCTGGAACAGAACGATGGCATTGTCCATCTCGATCGGTTCCGACACCTTGCCCGGCCCCAGCGCCAGCACCTGACCGGCGACCGAGGGCGGCAGCTTCGAGAGCGGCATCCAGCCCATGCGCCCGCCCTGATCGCGCGAGCGCGACACCGAATACTTGCGCGCCGCGGCGGCGAAGGCATCGGCGCTGTCGATGGATCCGGTCAGCTGGCGCGCCAGCGCCAGTGCATCGCGCCGGTAATCGGGCGTGTCGGCCCGCAGCACGATTTCCGACAGCAGCACCTGGGTTCCGGCTGTCGCCGCCGGGCCGCCCCCGGCGGCCGATTGCACCGCGCGGTCGATCTCGGCATCGGTGACCTGGGTCCGCGGCCCGTATTTCGCGCGCACGACCTCGCGCCAGGCCAGCCCGGACTTGACGAAATCGCGGAAGCTCTCCTCGGACACGCCGGCCTGGCCGATCAACACCACGAACTGGTCGACATCGAGATCCCCGCGCGCGGCGAATTCTTCCATGCCTTCCTTCAGCTGTTCGTCGCTGACCGTGATCCCCAGCCGTTCGGCCTCGTCCAGTCGCAGCCGGTCGTCGATCAGGCCATCCAGCGCGACCTTCTCGATATCGGGCGGATTGCCGAGCAGCCGCAGGAACTGGATCCGCTGATCCATCTCGTAATTGGTGATCGCCTTGTCGTTGACGAACAGCCGCGGGGCGAAGGGGCCTCCCTGCTGCGCCATGCTGCCATCGGCACCGCTCAGCACCAGAATTGCCACGGCCGCAGCCGCAAGGCCAACGCGTCCGATCATGCCTGTCCTCCGTTCTTCGTCTGCCTCATCAGCGCATGCACCGCCGTGCGCCGCCGCTCTTTCCCCGCGATCCGAACCCGGCCAGAGAGACCGTCAGATCGAAATCGGTGGACGGGTTCACATTAGTGGACGAGGTGAAGCGGCGCGAGAGGGAAAGATCCACGCTCACGCACTCATTGCTGTATTCGAGCCCCAGCCCGGCCTTGGCGGCCTCGTCGGCGACGAAATCGTAGCGCCAGTTGGCCTTGCCGGTCCAGTTGCGGTGAAAGTCGTAGGCGGCGTCGACCAGCCATTCCGACCGGTCGTCAAGTCGCTCTTCCGACGGGTTGGCCTCGACCCAGAGCAGGCTCGACCCGATGTCGATCCCGTCCTTTTCCCAGTCGATCCTGAGATCGTTCTTGGTGAAGTCGAACGAGTCGTCGAAAACGGCGCGGTTGGTCAGGCTGACCGCGGTGCCGAAATCGAGCTTGACCGCGGTCAGCCAGTCCGACACGTCGCCCTCGAGCCCCGAGCCGCTGGCGAACTGGTCGTCATCCTCGAAGCGCCAGATCCGCCCGACGGTCAGGCCAAGCGCCCATCCGCTGGGGGCATAGCGGGTCCAGCCCAGACCGAAATTGGCGCGCAGCCCGGTTTCGCGGGCGTCATCGCCGGAAAAGCGCGACATCGAGAAGAGGTTGCCCTCGTCGAATTCGACCAGCACGCCGTCCTCGTTCGGGATGTCGCTGTCGTCGTCGCGGCTCCAGGCCAGCTGGACCACGGGTTCGAGGATCTGCGAGCTGCCATCGGCCGCGCTTTTGACCATCGGCCAGCGCAGCTCGACCGCCGCGCCGGGGGTCAGCCGGTTCTGGCTGCCGCCATAGGTGTCGTCGTCCCCGATCTCGTAATGGTCGAGCGTGACCGCGCCCAGCGTGGCCAGAACCATCCCGTTCCGAAGCGTCCAGTCGCGGCGCCAGTCGGCCCCGATGGTCACGCGGCCCAGATCCATGCCGTCGCCATAGGCATCGAAATCCGGCCCGTCGGTCTCTTCGGTCGACCGTCGGTGCAGCATGTCCGCCGAAAATTCGAGCCGGGCCAGGCCGCCCAGCATTGCGGGTTCGAACCGGCGCACATACTCGGCCTCGCCCACGAGGGAGGGCATCGTGGAATTGTCTTCCGAGTCGCGGAGCGTCTTGAGATGGCCGATCTCGGCCCGGATCAGCTCGTCGCGGCGGGCGCGGCTGATCTCGACCGAGCTTTCCAGCCGGTCCTGTTCGGAATAGCCGTAATCCAGCAGATAGGCGCGGTCCGAGACGGTCTCGATGTCGAAGTCGAGCTTGAAGTCCCGGGGCAGATCGAAACGGCCTTCGGCAAAGAGGTAATGCCGGGTCTCGCCCTCGAGGATGTCATCGCGCGAGATGGCGCCGTTCAGCTCGATCTCGCCCCGGGTGAAGGCGCGGCGGTAGCGCAGTTCCAGGGTGCGCGTCTGGCTGCCCGAGAGATAGGGGGTCAGCGTCAGGTCCTGCGAGGGGCCGAGTTCGATGAAATAGGGGATCTTGATGCCGGTACCGAGCTGGTCGGTGATCCGGGTCGAGGGGGTCAGGAAGCCGGTCGCGCGCTTGCGCGAGGGGTCGGGCACGCGCAGATGCGGCAGATAGAAGACCGGTACGCCCGCGACCTCGAGCCGGGCATGGTCGAAATAGATCTGGCCTTCCTGTTCGTCATGGATGATGCGGCTGGCCCGGATCTGCCAGAGCGGCACCTCGCCGTTCACGCAGACCTTGCAGGTCGAGGCGACGGTTTCGCCCAGCCGGTTGTAGCGCCCCGCCACCCGCTGGATGTCGGCCGCCGCGATCTGCAGCTGCTGGTCCAGCACCATCCGGGCCGAGCGCAGGATGCCTTCGGTCATGTCGGCCGAAAGCTCTGCGCTGTCGGCCAGAAAGACGGTGTCGGGCCCCGAGGTCAGGGTGATCGGCCCCTCGATGGCCAGGGTCTCGCCGTCGCGGTCATAGACGATCCGCGCGGCCTCGAGCCGGGTCTTGCCATAGAAGACCTCGACATTGCCCTCGGCCACCAGCTCGCGCAGATCGCCGACCGAGATCCGGTCGGCGACCAGGGTCGCGGCCGGGCGCGCGGTCTCTTCGGCGAAAAGCCGGCCGGGCAGCGTGGCTGCGCCCGTCGTCAGGGCGGTGGTCAGGGCGAAGGCAAGAAGGGCCCGCATCAGCCGTCCTCCAGATGCAGCAGCAGTCCGAGCGACAGCAAGATCCCCGCCAGCGGCGGGCTCCAGGCCGCGAGCGCCACGGGAATCTGGCCGTTCTCTCCCAATACCTGCGCGAAGTTGCGCAGGAAGAACAGCCCCAGTCCAAGCCCCAGCGCCAGCATCGCCATCATGCCGGTGCGGCCGAAGCGGACATGGCGCATGGTGAAGGCCGCGCCCAGCAGGACCATGGCCGCCATCACCAGCGGCATGGCCAGTTCCATCTGGAACCAGACCCGCTGGGGCAGGGCGGAAAAGCCCGCCCGGTCGAGCCCCGCGATGAAGGCGGGCAGATCCCAGATCGCGACGGCGGCGGGGCGGGCAAAGCTGTCGCGGATGTTCTCGAGCGTCAGGTCGGAGGGCAGCACCAGCTGCGGCGAGACCGCCGCCCGGGCTTCGGGATTGTCGATCTCGGGGCCGAAGCCCCAGCGCTTGGCGTCGCGGATGTCCCAGCCCTGGGGCCGCAGCCGGGCCTCGGCGGCCTCGATCCGCCAGACCGGGGCGCCCTTGGCATCGAGCGACAGGAAGGTCACGTCGTAGAACCGGGTGGCCTGGGCATCGGCGCGCGCGGCGCGGATCACGGTCTGGCCCGAAAGCGAGCCCTGCCGGAGCCAGAGCCCTTCCGAGCTGACCGACAGCACGCTGGCCTCGCGCCCCTTGTAGCGCGAAGAGACCGAGTCATACTGGCGCGAGGTGGCGGCGATGATCGGGTTGAAGATCGCGACCGCGATGACGCCATAGACAAGCGCCACCACGACCGGCGCGGTCAGGCTGCGCAGCGCCGAGCGCCCCGAGGCACGCGCGACGACCAGTTCCGAGCTGCGTGCCAGCGCCAGAAACAGCGCGACCGTTGCCATCACTGCGATCAGCGGCAGGATCGTGTAAAGATCGCCCGGCACCTTCAGAAGGGACAGATGCAGCGCGCCGCCGATGCCCAGGGTTCCGGTGTCGAAGTCGCGCAGCTCCTCGACCATGTCGATCAGCACCATGATGGCGCCGAAGATACCCAGTATGGCCAGCAGATAGAGCGTGAACTTGCGGGCGATGTAGAAATGCAGGGTCATGCGGCGCGCTCCCGGGCCGGACGGGGACGGCGGCGGCGCATCGCCGACAGCCAGATCAGCCCCAGCCCCAGCGCGATCCCGATCAGCGGCGGGGCGTAGGTCACGGGCCAGAGCGCCGCATCGCTTTGCGCCACGCCCGCAGCCGAGTTGCTGAGGAAGTTGACCGCGATCAGCAGGGCGATGGCCAGCCCGATCTGGCGGCCGAGCCCGAAGCGCGAGAAACCGCCAGCCATGAGCGCCCCATAGCCGATCAGCGCACCGGCCACGGCCAGCAAGGCCTGGGCGGTGCGGGCGTGGCCCTCATAGAGAAAGAGCGCCCGCGGCTTGCCCGCGGCTTCGATCAGTTCGGGGCTGGGAAACAGCAGGTCGCGGGTCGACATCTCGTCCAGCGACGGGCGGCGGATCCGGGCGCTGCCGATCAGGCCCGAGATGTCATAGGCGAAATCGTCGAAGGTGGCGGTCGAGAGCCGCCGGTCTTCCTCGCGCAGCCACTGGGCCATGCCGTCGACCATGACCAGCTTGGGGCCATCCTCGCTTTGCACCAGAAACGCGCGGTTCGCTGTATAGGTGACCCGGGTCGCAGGATCGGTCGCGTCCGACAGATAGATCTGTTTCAGTTCGCCCGACCGGGCGATTTCGCGGATGAAGACGGTAATGCCGCTGGCCGGGTGCAGGAACTGCCCCGCCGACAGGAACCGCGCGGTGAAATCGCGCGAGATCTCGGCCTGGCGCAGGTCGAGCTGGGCGCGGCTGGCGGGGACCAGGAAATGGGTCAGGATGCAGATCGGGACCGCCACCAGCAAGCCGAACAGCGCGACCGGCCGCGCCAGACGCCAGGGGCTGCAGCCAAGCGCCTGCATCACCACCATCTCGCTTTCGTTGGTCAGCCGGTTGACCACATAGACGGTGGCCGCGAAGGCCGCGATCGGCAGCACCAGCCGGATCACGTTCGGCAGGGTGAGGGCCGCGAATTCCAGAAACACCAGGGCCGACTGCCCGTCCCCGATGATCTCGTTGAACAGCGACACGCCCCGGTTGACCCAGTAGACCGAGACCAGCACGAGCGCGAAAAAGCCGAACAGGACCGTCAGCTGCGCCAGTAAGTATCGGTCGAATCTGGGCACAAATATCCCCGGCAGGTCCATGATCGGGCGGCAGACTAGTCCAATCGTCTTGGGGGGAAAACTGCTATCTGGTCAAGCGGGGGGTGCCGGATTAGGTAGGGGCCGACAGGTATACCAGATCAGGAGCCGCAGATGAGCACCCCCGTCGCCATTGCCTTTGCCGAAACCGATCTCGAGGCGGTCGCGGGTGCCGCGGGCCGGATCGCGGTCCTTGTCGATGCCGAGGGCAAGCTCGATCCCGGCGCGCGGCGGGTCAACCGCCTGACCAAGGGCGCGCTGGCGCGGTTCACCGACAGCGAGGCCTTCGCCGGGATGAAACCGGCCGAGATCGTGACGCTGGCCTGGCCCGCCGGGCTTGCCGCCGAGGCGGTCGATGTGGTGCGGCTGGACCGCAAGGCCAGCCAGGCCGATGCCCGGCGGGCGGGGGCCGAGCTGGCCAAGCGGCAGGGCAAGGCCGACGTGCTGTTGCTGGCGGGCAGCCATCCGCGCGCGGCCGACATCGCCTTCGGCTTTGCGCTGCGCGCCTACAGCTTCGATGCGCACCGCACCGCCGAGCCGGTGGTGCCGGGAGCGGTCAAGGTGATGGTCGCCAAGCCCGAAGAGACCGCGGCCGCAGCCGGGCCGATGGCGGCGCTGGCCGAGGGCGTCTTCTTTACCCGCGATCTGGTGAACGAGCCCGCCAACGTGCTGACCACCGACGATTTCGCGGGGCGGCTGGCCGCGATGCAGGAGCTTGGGCTCGATGTCGAGATCATCGAGGAGGACGAACTGAAGGCCCTGGGCCTGCGGGCGCTGCTGGCGGTGGGGCAGGGGTCCGAGAGCCCCTCGAAGGTCGTCGTGATGCGCTGGAATGGCGGCGCGGCCGATCAGGCGCCGCTGGCGCTCGTCGGCAAGGGCGTGGTCTTCGACACCGGCGGCATCTCGATCAAGCCCGCCCAGGGCATGGAAGAGATGACCATGGACATGGGCGGTGCGGCGGTGGTCGCGGGCGTGATGCGCACACTCGCGCTGCGCAAGGCGAAGGCCAATGTCGTCGGCGTGGTCGGGCTGGTCGAGAACATGCCCGACGGCCGCGCCCAGCGTCCGGGCGACATCGTGCGCTCGATGAAGGGCGACACGATCGAGGTCATCAACACCGATGCCGAGGGCCGGCTCGTGCTGGCCGATGTGCTCTGGTACACGCAGGACCGGTTCAAGCCCGCGGGCGTGATCGATCTTGCCACCCTCACCGGGGCCATCATCGTCGCGCTCGGCACTGCCAATGCGGGCGTCTATTCCAACGATGACGGGTTCTGCGCCGATTTCCTGAAGGCGGCCGCCGCCGAGGGCGAGGGCGCCTGGAGGATGCCGCTGGGCGAATCCTACGACAAGCTGATCAAGTCGCGTCTGGCCGACATCAAGAACTCGGCCGGCCGGCCCGCGGGCTCGATCACCGCGGCGCAGTTCCTGCAGCGCTTCGTTGCCGCGGGCACGCCCTGGATCCATCTCGACATCGCCGGCGTCGCCATGGTCCAGGAGGAAACCGCGCTGGCGCCCAAGGGGGCGACGGGGTGGGGCGTTTTGGCGCTCGACCGGCTGGTGGCCGACCGTTTCGAGAACTGAGGGACCGGTGCTAGGATCGGGTCGCAGAGAGGGAGGGACAGCCCGATGATCATTCCTGCGACCCGCTACCGCGACCCCGAGGCGGCGCTGCTGTTTCTGGTGGGCGTTCTGGGCCTGGAAGAGCAGGCCGTCTATCGCGACGACGAGGGCAACCTGATCCATGCCGAGCTTCGGCTGGGGGACGGGCTGATGATGTTCGGCCCCGCCGGACGGGGCGGTCTCGATCCGCATCTGGCCGACCCGGGCGAGATCGGCGGGCGCGAGACGACGACGATCTATGCGGTGGTGCCCGATGCGACCGATCTGCACGGGCGCGCGGTCGAGGCGGGCGCCCGGATCGTCATGCCGCTGGCCGAGCAGAGCCATGGCGGCACCAGCTTTTCGGTCGCCGACCCCGAGGGACATATCTGGACCTTCGGCACCTACAACCCCCTCGCGCGGCGCTGACCGGGGCCCATGGGACAGGCGCTGTTCTATCATCTGACCCGGGGTCCGCTGGAGGACACCCTGCCGGTGCTTCTGGACAAGGCGCTGAAGCACGGGATGCGGGTGGCGGTGCGCGGCACCGACCGCGACCGGCTGGCCTGGCTCGACGACCGGCTGTGGCTGGGCGACGGCTTCCTGCCGCACGGGATGGCCGGGACCGGGTTCGATGCCGACCAGCCGGTGCTGCTGACCGCCGAGGCGGCCCTGCCGAACGGCGCGCGTTGTCTGATGGCCATCGACGGCGCCGAGGTCACCCCCGACGAGACCCGGGCGCTGGACCGGGTCTGCATCCTGTTCGACGGCACCGATCCGGCGGCGGTCGAGCGGGCGCGGGGCCAGTGGCGCCTGATCTCGGGGGCGGGGCTGGCGGCGCAATACTGGTCCGAGGACTCGGGGCGCTGGCAGAAGAAGGCCGAAAGCGGCGGCTGAGCCGTCCGGCTTGACGGGGCTGCCTGCCCCCGCCAGTCTGGCCCGGCGCGGCCGGGCTTGGGAGGGCGCCGTGACGTCTGGGATTTCCGGGGATGGGGTGCCGATCCTTCTTGGCCTGATCGGCCGGGGCATCGCGCGCTCGCGCAGCCCCGCCATGCATATGGCCGAGGCGCGGGCGCAGGGGCTGACGCTGCTTTATCGCGTGCTCGACATGGACGCGCCGCCGCGGCGGGGGCTCGATCTGGCCGGGATGCTTGCCGCGGCCGAGGCGGCGGGCTTCGACGGGCTGAACGTGACCCATCCGTTCAAGACCGAGGTGACCGGCCTTCTCGACGAGGTATCGAAAGACGCGCGTGCAGTCGGGGCCGTCAATACCGTACTTCTGCGCGACGGGCGGCGGATCGGCCATAACACCGACCTTTGGGGCTTTGCCGAAAGCCTGAGGCGCGGTCTGGCGGACGCGCCGCGCGGGCATGTCCTGCTGATCGGCGCGGGCGGTGCCGGGGGCGCGGTCGGCTACGCTCTGGCGCGCTCGGGCGTGGCGCGGCTGTCGATCCATGACAGCCAGCCGGATCGGGCAGAGGCTCTGGCGGACCGGCTGTCCGACCCGGGCGGCGGGTGTGCTGTCCGGGCCATCGCCGATCCGGCGGCGCTGATCCGGGACGACCGGCCAGACGGGATCGTCAACGCAACGCCGATGGGCATGGCCGGGCATCCGGGGATGGCGGTCGCGCCCGATCTGCTGTGCCCCGAGATCTGGGTGGCCGATATCGTTTATGTGCCGCTCGAAACCCCGCTTCTGGCGGCCGCGCGCCGGGCCGGATGCCGGGTGCTGCCGGGGGCGGGCATGGCGCTGTTCCAGGCGGTGCGGGCCTTCGAGCTGTTCACCGGCCGCCCCGCCGACCCGGCGCGGATGCGGGCGGCGTTCGAGCGCTTCGATGCGGGGAGAGCCCGGAGTTAGCCGCGCGGGCGCAGCACCATCTGGGTCTGGATCACATTCGCGGCAAGGGTCCCATCGCCCCGGGTGATGGTCGTCTGCCAGACCATGGTGCTGCGCCCGCGATGGAGCGGCACGGTCTCGCAGCGCGCGGTGTCGCCCAGGGCCACGGTGCGAAAGAAGTTCGTCTTGCTCTCGATGGTCGAGGTGCCTTCGCCCGACTCGAGATCGAGGTTCAGGAAGGTCGCGGTGCCGCCCAGGTTGTCGGCAACCGCCATGATCGCGCCACCATGCAGCGTGCCGTTGCGGTTGGTCAGATCCTCGGTCACCAGAAGCTCGGCCAGGACCCGGTCGGGCGCGGCCGAGACCACGGTCAGCCCCAAAAGCCGGGCGAAGGGCGGCTGATTCGCCGCGATCTCTGCGATCCGGTCGCTGTCGGGTCCGGGGCCTTGGGTCGGGTCTGTCATCGGGGGCGCCTCCTCGCTGTTTGCGCCCAACCTAGCGGGCCGCGACGGCGGGGGCGAGCGGTTCAGCGCGTCAGGATCATCCGGTCGCGGACGACTTCGATCCGCTCGAACCGGTTGAGATAGGCCATGCCCAGAAGCGATTCGCGCATTTCGCCGGAATTGACGAAGGCGCGCAGGTTACGGTCGGTGACCTGCCCCAGCTCGACCACATCGAGCCGGACCGGCGCGGTGCGGACCGCGCCATTGGCGGTATGGGCCTCGCCGAAGAATTGCAGGCTTTGCGGATCGATCCCCACCTTTTCTGCATCGTCGCGGGTCAGCACGACATCGGTCGCGCCGGTATCGACGACAAAGCGGATCGGGACATCATTGATCCGCAGGGTCATGTAGTAATGGCCATCGGGCGCGCGGGGCACCTCGATCCGGTTTTCGTCGGCAAAGACGGTCTGGCGCGGGGCCACGTCGTTGCGGATGTCGGACCAAAGCCCGAATCCCGCGATCACGCCGATGAAGATCAGCCCCCAGATCGCTGCCTGCTGGGCGACCTGACCCAGCCGCCGACGGTGCGACAGCAGGAAATAGCCCGCGATGACCGTGGCCAGCAGGACAAGATAGATCAGCCGTCCGAAATCGTCGCCGGTCATGACGCTCCTTTCCCGAGGATAGGACCGATATAGGCGGCGGGGGGCGAAACGCGAAGGGGCTCAGGTCGGGGCAAGGCCGAAATCCCTGAGCCCGTCGAGGATGAACTGCACCGAAAGTGCGGCCAGCAGCATTCCCAGCAGCCGCGAGACGACGACGATGCCGGTATGGCCCAGCGCCCGTTCCAGAAGACTTGCCGCCAGGAACAGCGCGATACAGATCCCGATCACCGCAATCATCGACAGATGGATCAGCAGCATGTCCAGCGGCGCGCGGTCGATCTGTCCGTTCAGAAGGATCATCGTCGCCATCGCGCCCGGCCCGGCCATCAGCGGGGTTGCCAGCGGAAAGACCGACGGGTCGGGCAGCTCTTCATGGGCGCGGTCCTCGCGCTTCTTGCTGCGCCGCTCGAACAGCATCTCGAGCGCGGTCAGGAACAGCAGGATGCCGCCCGCGATGCGGAAGGCGGGCATCGAGATCCCGGCAAAGGCCAGCACCTTTTCCCCGAAGATCCCGAACAGCGTCAGCAGCCCGACCGCGATGGCGGCGGCGCGCAGGCCGATGGCCCGGCGCTGGCGGGTGCCCATGCCCTGGGTCAGCGCCACGAAGACCGGCGCCAGCCCGATCGGATCGACGATCACGAAGAGGGTGATGAAGGCGCTGACGTGAAAGCCCAGATCCATCGCTCAGGCCTCGGCCGAGTCGAGCTTTTCAAGCGCGGCCATCCACAGCGCCTCGGCCCGCTCCATCGCCTCTTCGGCCTCGGCGAATTTCTTCTGCCAGAGGATCCGTTCGTCGGCGCGGGCGGGGTCGTAAAGCTCGGGATCGGCCAGCTTTTCCTGCAAGCGGCTGCGCATCTCGTCCAGCTTCTCGACCCGTTGTTCGCATTTGCGGACCTCGGCGCGCAGCGCCAGGATCTCGTCGCGCGAGGCGCGTCTGGGCGCTTCGGGCCGCGCGGGCCGGTCGGTGCCCGCGACCTTTTCGGGCAGGTCGGTGCCCAGCAGCATCCGGCGATAGGCGTCGAGGTCGTCCTCGTAGGGCGTGACCCGGCCGCCCTGCACCAGCCAGAGCCGGTCGGCCACCATCGACAGCAGGTGCATGTCGTGGCTGACGAGGATCACCGCGCCCGAATAGTCGTTCAGCGCCTCGGACAGCGCCTCGCGACTTTCGATGTCGAGGTGGTTGGTGGGCTCGTCGAGGATCAGCAGATGCGGCGCGTCGAGCGTCGCCAACAGCAGCGACAGCCGCGCCTTCTGCCCGCCCGAGAGCCGGCCGACCTCGGTTTCCGCCTGATCGGCGCCCAGACCGAATCCGGCCAGGCGCGCGCGCAGCTTCGCGGGCGCCTCGTCGGGGCGTTCGCGGCGCAGGTGCTCGAGCGGCGTCTCATCCAGATGCAGCTCGTCCACCTGATGCTGGGCGAAATAGCCGATTCTCAGCCGGTTGGCCGTGGTCATCCGGCCCGAGAGCTTGTCGAGCTTGCCCGCCAGCAGCTTGGAAAATGTCGACTTGCCCTCGCCGTTCCGGCCCAGAAGCGCGATCCGGTCGTCCTGGTCGATTCTCAGCGACAGGCGTTGCAGGACGGGCGTGCCGTCATAGCCGACCGCGGCCCCTTCCAGCGCCACGATGGGCGGCGACAGCTCGTCGGGCTGGGGGAAGGTGAAGACCACGCGCGCCAGATCCTCGGGCGCGGCGATGGGGGTCATCCGCTCGAGCATCTTGATGCGGGCCTGGGCCTGCTTGGCCTTCGAGGCCTTGTAGCGGAAGCGGTCGACGAAGCTTTGCAGATGCGCGCGCCGCAGGTCCTGTTTCTTGGCCTCGGCGGCCTGCACTGCGCGCTGTTCGGCACGCGCCCGGGCGAAGGCGTCGTAGCCGCCCGCGTACAGCGTGAGCTTGCGGTTTTCGAGATGCAGGATATGGCCGACCGCACGGTTCAGAAGCCCGCGGTCGTGCGAGATCAGGATTACCGTATGGGGGTAGCGCGCCAGATAGCTTTCAAGCCAGAGCGCGCCTTCGAGGTCCAGATAGTTGGTCGGCTCGTCCAGCAGCAGCAGGTCGGGGCGCGCGAACAGCACACCCGCCAGCGCGACCCGCATCCGCCAGCCGCCCGAAAAGTCCGAACAGGGCATGTGTTGCTGGGCTTCGGTGAACCCGAGCCCCCTCAGGATCGACGAGGCCCGCGCCTCGGCCGACCAGGCGTCGATATCGGCCAGACGGGTCTGGATTTCGGCGATGCGGTGGGGGTCGGTCGCGGTCTCGGCCTCGGCCATGAGGCTCGCGCGTTCGGTATCGGCGGCCAGCACCGTGTCCAGCAACGAGGTCTCGGACGAGGGCACCTCTTGCGCGACGCCGCCGATCCGGGCGTGGCGCGGGAAGGCGATCGCACCCGAATCGAGCGTCAGCTCGCCACGGATCAGCCGGAAGAGCGTGGTCTTCCCGGCCCCGTTCCGGCCGATCAGGCCGACCTTGTGGCCATCGGGAATGACGGTAGAGGCGCCCTCGAACAAAGGGCGCCCCTCGATGGAATAGCGAAGATCGTCGATGCGCAGCATGGCCCGGCTTTAACAGGGCGCGGGCCCCGGGGAAAGCCGGGTCAGGGAAGGCCGGGTCGGGGACAACCGGGTCAGGCGCCCCGCTCGGCGGCGACATCCTCGTTCCAGATCGTGCGGTCGATTCCCTTCGGGTCGATCTCGGGATGCTTCGACAGCCGGAAATAGGGCTCGGCCCGGGTCTTGCGCTGTTCGAAATAGTCCTTGGTCAGCCGGATCACCGTGCCCGACAGCAGAATCAGCGCAACGAGGTTGATGGTGGCCATGGTCGCCATCGAGGCATCGGCAAAGTTGAAGACCTTTGTGACCGGCTGCACCGCGCCCCAGATCACCATGCCGACCTGGGCGGCCTTCAGGATCGCCAGCGGCACGCCCCGGCCAAGCCCCAGAAACTCCATCACATTCTCGGAATAGGCGTAGTTGCCGATGATCGAGGTGAAGGCGAAGAAAAGGATCGCAACCGCGATGAAGGGCGGGCCGAAGGCGCCGATATGGGCCGACAGCGCGTTCTGGGTCAGCTCGGTCCCGGTGATTCCGTCGGGGCCGTAATCGACGACGCCCGACAGCAGGATCATCAGGGCAGTGGCGGTACAGATCAGCAGCGTGTCGATGAAGACGCCAAGCCCCTGCACCATGCCCTGGCTCGAGGGGTGATGCGGGTCGGGCACGGCGACGGCCGCGATATGCGGGGCCGAGCCCATGCCGGCCTCGTTCGAGAACAGCCCGCGCTTGACGCCGTTCAGCGCAGCCGCCGCAAAGCCCCCGGCGAATCCGCCCACGGCCTGGTCGATGCCGAAGGCGCTTTTGACGATCAGCGCCAGAAGGCCCGGGATCTCGGCCGCATGCACGACCAGCACATAGGCCGCGACCAGCAGGTAGATCCCGGCCATGATCGGCACGACCCGTTCGGCGACGCTGGCAATCGAGCGGATGCCGCCGAAGATCACCACGCCCGTCAGCGCGCCGATGGCGATGCCGGTCGCGAGTTTCGGGATGCCGAAAGCGCCGTCGGCGGCGTCGGCGATGGAATTCGACTGGACCGCGTTGAAGATCAGCCCGAAGGAACAGAGGAAGAAGAAGCAGAACACATAGCCCAGCCATTTGGCATTGAGCCCGTGCCAGATGTAATAGGCCGGGCCGCCACGATACTGGCGGTCGGCGTTGCGCACCTTGTAAAGCTGGGCAAGCGTCGATTCGGCATAGGCCGTGGCCATGCCGACCAGCGCCACCATCCACATCCAGAAGACCGCGCCCGGCCCGCCCAGATAGATCGCGACCGCGACGCCCGCGAGATTGCCGGTGCCGACCCGGCTGGCGAGGCTGACGGTCAGGGCCTGCAGCGGGGTGATGCCGCTGCGGTCCGACTCGCTCGAGCTGACGACGACGCGGATGAATTCGGGGAAGTGGCGGAACTGGAGCCCGCCGAGGCGGATGGTCAGGTAAAGCCCGGCTCCGATCAGCCCCCAGATCAGGACATAGCCCCAGAGTACGGTATTCAGGAAATCTACAATCACGGTCATGAAAAGCCCTTTTCACAGAGGCGCGCGAACACGCACCCCAACGTGAGCGGGCGGGGCCGGTTCCCGCGCGGCTCGCCCGCGACTGCGGCGAAAGCCTGTTTTCAAGGGCCGGGGCGCGTGCTAGCAGGGCCGCGATTTTTCCCCGCCGTCCCCGGGCGGCGCCCAAGAGGACGCAAGACATGGCGATTCAACGCACCTTCTCGATCATCAAGCCCGACGCGACCCGCCGCAACCTGACCGGCGCGATCAACGCCAAGCTCGAAGCCGCGGGCCTGCGCATCGTGGCGCAGAAGCGCATTCACCTGACCAAGGCCCAGGCCGGCGTCTTCTACGCGGTGCACAAGGAGCGGCCCTTCTACGACGAACTCTGCGAGTTCATGGCCTCCGAGCCGATCGTCGTGCAGGTGCTGGAAGGCGAGGACGCGATTGCCAAGAATCGCGAAGTGATGGGCGCGACCAACCCGGCCGAAGCCGCCGAGGGCACCATCCGCAAGGAATTCGCCCTGTCGATCGGCGAGAACTCGGTCCACGGGTCGGACGGTGCGGACACCGCCAAGGAAGAGATCGCCTATTTCTTCTCGGGTCTCGAACTGGTCGGCTGAGTCGCCGGTCGAGTCGCAGACCGTACTCGCCGCGGTGCCACATTGGCGCGCGGCGGAAAAAGGAAGGGGTCGGTTCCGCTGGAACCGGCCCCTTCTTTCTGTCGGGTCAGATGCTGGCCCAGTCCTTGAACACCGCGCCCTTGGTGGGTTCGGGAAGCGGCCGGGCCGAGTCGCCCTTCGGCGACACCGGACGCGGGTGGGAAGAGGTGGGGTTGGCCATCGTCGGGCTCCTTTCGCGGCATGGGCTGGGCGCCGGGACACGCGCGCGTCCGGCGGGTCTCACCAGATCGCAGAAACCGGGCGGCGTCCGGGCAAGAGTCGGGCAAAACGCGGCCATCCTGCTGCGGCGCGGCACAGGCCCGCGCGGACGCCCGGCGGGCGAGCGGACAGCCCGGGTCGGACCGCTGGGCAGGGGGGGCAGGAGCGACGGGCAAAAAGGGGGGCAGAGGGGGGGGGCACCGGGGGGTTCCGGGCAACAAAAAACGCCCGCGCGGGGGATCGCGCGGGCGCATCTGCGCCGAACGGGGGCCGAATTACTTCTCGGCCACCGCGTAATGAGCGCGTTTGGACAGGAGCGGCCAGCCCATGCGCGACGACAGCGGGGTCGGATCCGCAGTCTTCAGCTCGACATGGCCTTCGCCCATGCCGCCCAGCAGCGGCCAGTTCATCTGACGCGACAGCGGGGTCGGGTTGTTGGTCATCAGTTCGGTTTTCGAGGTGTTGTCCTCGGACAGGCATTTGAAGCCAAGCGCGTCCGAGAAGGGCGTGGTGGTGCTTTCGCCGTCGGTCTCGACGTCGGTGAGCAGGCGTTGCTTGCTGGAAAGCTTCGGCATCCAGTCGTCCCAGAAATATTTCATGGATCCTCCAGGTTGTTGCGTCCGCGATCGTCGATGACAGGAGCAGAGCTTCGGTCCGGGCCCGACGAGTACGGCGAATTGCAGTTGGGCGCTTTGATATTACCCCACCTGCGTGTGGAAAATTCAAGGGTCCTGACGGTCGCAGGACGGGGCGCCGCAGGGGCTGCGACGTGCTGTCAAGAGGGTTCGATATGTCGCACGATTCTGGGGCCATGTCAGGCTGCGTTGACATTGCCAACGTCAATCGCTTGTGACATCGTTTGCTTGTGACGATGCCGGGTCGGGTAGCCCAGCGAGAAATCGCGAAGGATATCTCCGGTCTGCGTTGTCGACGCCTGCGTGCAGGCTCTGCACGTACCACAGTCGAAAACCATATTGGGGAGACGACAATATGACTGACGATATGGACAAAGTCTGGCCGACCGGCCTGACCCTTGCCGAAGCCGAAGAAGTGCACAAGCAACTCATCGACGGCACCCGCGTGTTCGGCGCGATCGCGCTGTTCGCCCACTTCCTGGCTGCCATCGCCACCCCGTGGCTCGGCTAATCTAGAGAGAGGATATAGATCATGAACAACGCGAAAATGTGGCTCGTCGTGAAGCCCACCGTTGGTATCCCGCTCTTCCTGGTTGCCTGCGCCATCGCTTCCTTCCTGGTGCACCTGATGCTGGTTCTGACCACCGGCTGGATGGGCGACTACTACGCCGGCTCGTTCGAAGCCGCGTCGCTGGTCACCAACGCCACCACGCTGCTCTCGTAAGCCTTTCGGCTCGAGACAGGAATTTGCGAGGGCCGGGGTTTCAGCCTCGGCCTTCGTGCCTTCGGGGCGGCGACGCCCCGGCCCTACTGGAAACGCGCCCCAGCGGGCAATAGGACACGGGCCCCCTGTGTCGGGCCGCGTGTGGAGTGTGACCGCATGAATCGACTGAGCAAGATGGCGGTAAACCGTATCGCCACGGTCGGCCCCCGATTCCTCCCCTTTGCAGATGCCGCCAGCGAAGACCTGCCGCTCAGCCGCCTGTTGCGGCTGTCGATGTTCCAGGTCTCTGTCGGCATGGCGATGGTGCTGCTGGTCGGCACCCTGAACCGGGTGATGATCGTCGAGCTCGAAGTCCCGGCATCGATCGTCGGCATCATGATTTCCCTGCCGCTTCTGTTCGCACCCTTCCGCGCGCTGATCGGCTTCAAGTCCGATACGCACCGCTCGGCGCTGGGCTGGCGGCGGGTGCCCTACATCTGGAAGGGCACGTTGCTGCAATGGGGTGGCTTCGCCATCATGCCCTTCGCGCTGATCGTCTTGTCGGGGCAGGAAAGTGCGGCCGGTGCGCCGGAATGGATTGGTATTCTCAGTGCCGCCATCTCGTTCCTGCTGGTCGGCGCGGGCGTGCACACGGTGCAGACCGTGGGGCTGGCGCTGGCGACCGACCTCGCGCCGCGCGAGGACCAGCCCAATGTCGTCGGACTGATGTATGTCATGCTGCTGGTCGGCATGATCGTCAGTGCCCTGCTGTTCGGGATGTGGCTGGAGGACTTCTACCACGCCAAGCTGATCAAGGTGATCCAGGGCGCGGCCGTCGCGACTATGGTCTTCAACGTCATCGCGCTGTGGAAGATGGAGGCGCGCGACCGTACCCGCGCCAGGCCGCGCCCCGAAAGCGAGCCGGAACCCAGCTTTCGCGAGGCCTGGGGGCTGTTCACGCGCGGCCCCAACGCCCGCAGGCTCTTGTGGGTGATCGGGCTCGGCACGCTGGGCTTCGGCCTGTCGGACGTTCTGCTGGAACCCTTCGGGGGTCAGGTTCTGGACATGTCGGTGGCGGCGACCACCAAGCTGACCGCCTCGGTCGCGGGTGGCACGCTGGTCGGCTTCGCCTGGGCCTCTCGGGTGCTGTCGCGGGGCTATGACCCGATGGCGATGGCCGGTTGGGGCGCGCTGGTGGGCCTGCCTGCCTTCGCCGCGATCACCTTCTCGGCGACGCTGCAATCCGAACCGATCTTCGTGCTGGGCACGATGCTGGCGGGTTTCGGGGCGGGGCTGTTCAGCCATGGCACGCTGACGGCCACCATGCGCTCGGCGCCGAAGGCCCAGGTCGGGCTGGCGCTCGGGGCCTGGGGCGCGGTGCAGGCGACCTCGGCCGGTGCCGGGATCGCGCTGGGCGGCGTCTTCCGCGATGCGGTGCTGCATTCGCCCATCGGCGACATGTTCGGCGCGGCCACGCCCTATTTCTTCGTCTACGCGATCGAGCTGGCGCTGCTGGTGGCGACCATCGTCGTCGGCTACCGGCTGATGCTGAGCCGCGCCTTCGGCATCGAGAACGCGCCCGACTGACGCGGGCGCCCGTGCCCCCGCGCCAGGCGCGGCGGCGGCACGCCCTTTCGCGGCAAAATCCGGCCCCCGGGGTTTCCCCTGCCGCCGTCTTGGCTAAGTATGCCGGGAAAAGGGGCCGGATTTGATCGACTCGCGTTGCATTCCCTCGTTCGCCGTCCTGACGGCGATCCTGCTGTCTGTCGCCCCGCGACCGGCCGCCGCGACCGAAGCCGTGCTGAGCGCGCCCGGCGCACCCGACGCGGTGCGGCAGGCGCTTGAGAACTCGGCTCTGTCGCTGCAGGCGGCCAGCGAACCCGATGCCAGCGCGCAGGACATCTTTGCCGCCGCCCGGGCCGATTACGCCCGTCTTGTCGGCGTGCTCTATGCGCGCGGCTATTACGGTCCCGAGGTCCATGTCACCCTCGACGGGCGCGAGGCGGCCGATCTGTCGCCCCTGTCGGTGCCCGCCCGGATCGGCCGGGTCGAGATCCGGGTGGCGACCGGGCGGCCTTTCGCCTTCTCCGAAGCCCAGATCGACCCGCTGGCCCCCGGCACCGACCTGCCCGAGGGGTTTGCCCCGGGGCGGCCCGCCGAGGCGGGCACCATTCGCGCTGCGGCCGAGGCCGGGGTCGATGGCTGGCGTACCGCCGGTCATGCCAGGGCCCGGGTCGCGGGACAAAGCCTGATCGCCAATCACCCGGGGGCAACGCTGGCCGCCCGGGTGCGGCTCGATCCCGGGCCTGCGGTCCGGTTCGGCGATCTCGTGATCGCCTCGGGCTCGCGGGTCCGCGAAGAGCGGCTTCGGGCCATTGCCGGGCTGCCGATGGGCGAACCCTTCGATCCCGAGGCGCTGGACCGAAGCGCCGAGCGGCTGCGCCGGACCGGCGCTTTCCGGTCGGTGCGCCTGACCGAGGCCGAGACGCTCGGACCCGGCAACAGCATGGATATCGGGCTGGAGGTGGTCGACCAGAAGAAACGCCGCCTGGGCTTCGGGATCGAGCTCTCGTCGCTCGAGGGCGCGACGGTCTCGGGCTACTGGATGCATCGCAACCTTCTGGGCGGGGCCGAGCGGCTGCGCTTCGATTTCGAGATCGCGGGGATCGGCGGGCAGGAGGGCGGCGGCGAGGACCTGTCGCTGTCGGCCCGCTTCGACCGCCCGGCGGTGATCGATGCCGATACCGGGCTTTACCTGCTGGGCGCCGTCGAGGATCTGGACGAGCCCGATTACACCGAGACCAACGCCCGGGTGGGCGGCGGCCTGACCCGGATCTTCACGCCGCATCTGAGCGGCGAGGCCGGGGTGCTGTTGCGCTATTCCGATGTCAGCGACGATCTCGGCGACCGGCAACTGACCCATCTGACCTTTCCCGTCAGCCTGACCTGGGACCGCCGCGACGATGCGCTCGACGCCCATGACGGGTTTTACCTCGACGGCAGCGTGACCCCGCTTCTGGCAGTGGGCGGCGCTGCCGAAAGCGGCGCGCTGATCAAGGCCGATGCGCGGATCTACCAGCCGCTCGGGGCCCGGGTCGTGCTGGCCGGGCGGGCGCAGATCGGGTCCGTGGTCGGCGCGTCGAGCGATGGCGTCCCGCCCGCGCTTTTGTTCTTTTCGGGCGGCGGCGGCACGGTGCGCGGCCAGCCCTATCAGTCGCTCGCGGTCGATCTGCCGAATGGCGACCGGATCGGCGGGCGGTCCTTCGTCGGGCTGTCGGGCGAGGCGCGGATCGGCGTCACCCGCGCGATCCAGATGGTGGCCTTCTACGATGCGGGCTTCGTCGGGCCCGACTCGTGGGTGTCGGACGGCGACTGGCATTCGGGCGCGGGGCTCGGGCTGCGCTATGACACCGGGATCGGCCCGATCCGCTTCGACATCGCGGCGCCGGTCGACGGCGATACCGGCGACGGGGTTCAGTTCTACATCGGTATCGGGCAGGCCTTCTGATGCGCGCGTTTCTCGGTTTTCTTCTGCTTCTTCTCACCGCGCTGCCGCTGGCCGCGCAGGAGGACGACCGCGGCGTTCTGGTGCGCTTTCTCGAGGACAAGCTGTCCTCGGCCGGGCGCGAGATCCGGATCGAGGGATTCGAGGGCGCGCTGTCCTCGCGGGCGACCCTGAAAGAGCTGACCATCGCCGATGAGGATGGCGTGTGGCTGACCGTGCGCGGGGCCGTGCTCGACTGGTCGCGGGCGGCGCTTCTGCGGGGCGAGGTCAAGGTCGAGGAACTGTCGGCCGACGAGATCCTGCTGCCGCGCCTGCCCAAGGGCGAGGGTGCCAGCGTCGAGCAATCCGAGGCCACGCCCTTCGCGCTGCCGGACCTGCCGGTCTCGATCGACATCGGCCGGGTCAGGACGCCCCGGCTGGTGCTGGGCGAGGCGCTGATCGGCCAGGAGGCCGAGATGGCGCTGGACGGGGCGCTGAGCCTCGCGGGCGGCGCGGGCGAGGCCGATATCACCGCCACCCGCAGCGATGCCGATGGCGCCTTCGCGCTGAAGGCCGCCTATGCCAATGACAGCCAGACGCTGTCGCTGGACCTGTCGCTGACCGAAGGCGCGGGCGGCATCGTGTCGAGCCTGGCGGGTCTGCCGGGCGCGCCGCCGCTGGCGCTGACCGTCGAGGGCGACGGGCCGCTCAGCGATTTCGCGGCCGATCTGGCGCTGGCGACCGAGGGCGAGCCCCGGGTCGCGGGTCGGCTGACCATCACCGCGCCCGAGGATGCGCCCGAGGCCCGGGACTTTGCCGCGACCCTTGCGGGCGATCTCGGCCCGCTGGTGGCCGAGCGGCTGCGCCCCTTCTTCGGCGACTCGTCCGAGCTGGCGGTCGAGGGCACGCGCGGCGCCGACCGCCGGCTTGACATCTCGCGGCTCGAAGTCGCGACCGGGGCCTTGCAGCTGGGCGGCACGCTGGTGCTGGCCCCGACTGGCCTGCCGGAAAAGGTCGATCTGTCGGGGCGGCTGTCGGGGCCCGTGGTGCTGCCGGTCTCGGGGCTGGACACCTCGGTCGAGGGTGTGTTGCTGGAGGCCAAATTCGATGCCGCGACCGGCGAGGCCTGGCAGGCCGACATCGCTTTGGACGGGCTGACCAGCGGCCCGCTGAAGCTTGGCCATGCCGATCTGACCGGCACCGGCACGATCCGGCCCGAGGCTCCGGCGCTGGACGCTGACATCGCCTTCCGCGCCACCGGGCTGAGCCATGCCGACCCTGCGCTGGCGCGCGCGCTGGGCGCAACGGCCGAGGGCCGCGCGCGCCTCTTCTGGCAGGCCGGGACGCCGCTTTCGCTGAGCGATCTGGCAATCGCGGCGGGCGATGCGCGGCTGACGGCCAAGGGTACGCTGGGCGCCGCCGCCGACGGGCTGCCCTTCGACGGCCAGATCGGCGCGGCGCTGGACGACCTGTCGCGCTTTGCGGCGCTGGCGGGCCGGGCGCTGGGCGGCGCGGCCCGGGCCGATCTGACCGGGCGCTACCGGCTGCTGGACGGGATCTTCGATCTGGCGCTCGCGGCCGAAACCACCGATCTCAAGACCGGCACGCCCCGGCTCGATCCGCTTCTGGCCGGAACGGGACAGGTGCAGGTGGCGGCGATGCGGGGGCCCGAGGGGACCGCGCTGAAGGCGCTGCAGGTCGAAACTCCGGGCATCCGTCTTGAGGGCAAAGGCGATCTGTCGACCGCCTCGGGCGGGCTGACCCTGACCGGGCAGGTGCCCGATCTGGCGCTGGTCGATCCGAAGCTGACCGGGCCGGGCACGCTCGACACCGCCTTCGGCTGGGAATCGGGCGGGCGGCTCAGGCTCGACCGGTTCGAGGCGCGGGCGGCCGGGGCCGAGATTGCCGCCCAGGGCGCGCTGACCCCCGGCGACCCGGCGCTGCCCGCCGAAGGCAAAGTGACGCTGAACGCGCCGAAGCTGTCGGTCTTTTCGGGGCTTGCCGGACGGCGGCTGTCGGGATCGGTGGACGCGACGCTGACCGGGCAGGGCGCGGTCAAGGGCGATTTCGAGGCCGCGCTGAGCGCCGAGGCGCAGGGGCTGGCCATCGGCATGGCCCAGATCGACCGGGTGATCGGCGGCAAGACCACCATCGAGGCCGAAGGCGCGCGCAAGGGCGGCGCGATCTCGGTCGGGCGACTCGACATCGCGACGCCACGGCTCACCGTCAAGGCCGAGGATCGTGCGGGCGACGGCACGCTCGATCTGGCGGCACGGCTGTCCGATCTGGCGCTGCTGGTCGAGGGCTTCCCGGGGCCGGTCGCGCTGAAGGGCACGGCCCGGCCCGACGGGGCCAACTGGCGCCTGAAACTCGACGCGACCGGGCCGAACGGTACAACCGCGGCCGTTGCGGGCACGTTGGCCCGGGATGCCTCGTCGGCCGATCTGAGCCTGAAAGGCCGGGCGCCGCTGTCGCTGGCCAATCCGTTCATCGAACCCCGCAGCCTTGACGGGATGGCGGCCTACGATCTGACGCTGAAAGGCCCGCCGGGGCTGTCGGCGCTGTCGGGTCGGGCCACGACCTCGGGCGCGCGGCTGTCGGCGCCGACGCTGGGCGCGGCGCTGACCGATATCGGCGGTCGGGTGGATTTGTCGGGCGGACGCGCGCGGCTGGACCTTGGCGGACGGCTGGGCGGCGGGCAGGTCTCCGTCGCGGGGCCGATCGCGCTGTCCGGGGCCTTCCCGGCCGAACTGGCCATCCGGCTGACGCAGGCGCGCCTGCAGGACCCGGCGCTTTATGAAACCAGCGTCGATGGCACCGTGACCGTCACCGGCCCGCTGACCGGCGGCGCACGGATCGCCGGGCGGCTGGATCTGGGGCGGACCGAGATCACCGTGCCCTCGACCGGGCTTGGCGGCGGCGGCGAGCTGCCCGATCTCGTGCATCGGGGCGCCCCGGCGGCGGTGCAGGCGACGCGGGTGCGGGCCGGACTGGTCGAGACCGACAGCGGCGGCGGGGGCGGACGGCCCTATCCGCTGGACCTGACGGTGTCGGCGCCCTCGCAGGTCTTCGTGCGGGGCCGGGGGCTCGATGCCGAGCTGGGCGGGCGGCTGGTTCTGGGCGGGACCACCGCCGATGTCGCGGCCACGGGCCAGTTCCAGCTGATCCGTGGGCGGCTCGACATCCTGGCCCAGCGTTTCACGCTGGACGAGGGGCAGGTGACGCTGTCCGGCCCGTTCGATCCGCAGCTGCATTTCGTGGCGGCGACCCAGTCGGGCGACGTGACCGCGCGAATCCTCGTCGACGGGCGCGCCAGTTCCCCCGATATCTCGTTCCAGTCGGACCCCGATCTGCCGCAGGAAGAAGTGATCTCGCGGATCCTGTTCGGCCGTGGGCTCGATACGCTGTCGCCCTTGCAGGCGGCCGAGCTGGCCTCGGCGGTGGCCACGCTGATGGGCCGGGGCGGGCAGGGGATTCTGGGCACGCTGCGCAGTGCGACCGGGCTCGACGATCTGGACGTGAATTCGACCGAAGAGGGCGGCACCGAGTTGAGTGCGGGCAAGTACCTGTCGGACAACGTCTATTCGCAGGTGATCGTCAATCCGGACGGCGAGAGCGAGATCAACCTAAACCTCGACGTGTCGCCTTATGTGACCGTCAAGGGCCATGTCGGCGCCGAGGGCGATACCGGCATCGGGATCTTCTACGAACGCGATTACTGAGAACGACAGGGCCCGCGCCCGCCGGGGCGCGGGAGCGGCTCAGCCGTTGCCGCGGCGCACGAAGCGGGCGGCCTCGGCGGCGGCAGCGCGGAGCGCGTTCGACTTGTTGACGGTTTCCTGCCATTCGGCGGCCGGGTCGGAATCGTAGACGACGCCGCCGCCCGCCTGGATGTACAGCTTTTCGTCCTTGAGGACGGCCGTGCGCAGCGCGATGCACATGTCCATGTCCCCACCGGCTGCGAAATAGCCCACGCCGCCGCCATAGACGCCGCGCTTTTCGGGTTCGAGCTCGTCGATGATCTCCATCGCGCGGACCTTGGGCGCGCCCGAGACCGTGCCCGCAGGCAGCCCCGCCAGCAGGGCCGACAGCGCATCCTCGCCCTCGGCGATCTCGCCCACCACGTTCGAGACGATATGCATGACGTGGGAATAGCGCTCGATGATGAATTTCTCGGTCGGATGGACGGTGCCGATCTTCGCGACCCGGCCCACATCGTTGCGTCCCAGATCGAGCAGCATCAGATGCTCGGCCAGTTCCTTCTGGTCGCAGAGCAGGTCGGCTTCGAGCGCGCGGTCCTCGGCGGGCGTGGCGCCGCGCGGGCGGGTGCCGGCGATGGGCCGGATCGTGACCTCGCCGCCGCGCAGCCGCACCAGGATCTCGGGGCTGGCGCCCACGACCTGGAAACCGCCGAAATTGAAGAAGAACATGAAGGGCGAGGGGTTGGTGCGCCGCAGGCTGCGGTAAAGCGCGAAGGGCGGCAGCGGAAAGTCCTGGGTCCAGCGCTGGGCCGGGACGACCTGGAAGATGTCGCCCGCGCGGATATAGTCCTTCGCGGTCTCGACCGCGGCCATGTAGCTTTCGCGGGTGAAGTTCGAGACCGGCTCGCCGATCTCGCGCGCCTCGCCGAAATCGCGGGTCTCGGCGGGCACCGCCCGGTCGAGATCGCGCAGCGCATCCATCACCCGCTCGGCGGCCTGGGCATAGGCGGCGCGGGCCGACAGCCCGGGTTCGGGCCGGGCGGGCGAAACCACCGTCACCTCGCCCTTGACCCCGTCCAGCACCGCCACGACCGAGGGCCTCAGCATCAGCGCATCGGGCAGGCCCAGCGGGTCGGGATTGACGTTCGGCAGCCGCTCGACCAGCCGGATCATGTCATAGCCGAGATAGCCGTAAAGCCCCGCCGCGATGGAGGGCAGGTCCTCGGGCATGTCGATGGCGCTTTCGGCGAGGATCTGGCGCAGGCTGGCCAGCGGATGGCCCTCCATCGGCTCGAAGGCGTCGGGATCGAAACGCGCCATCCGGTTGACGCGGCTGGTCTCGCCCCGACACTCCCAGATCAGGTCGGGCTTGAGGCCGACCACCGAATAGCGGCCGCGCACCTCGCCGCCCGTGACCGATTCCAGCATGAAGCTGTCGGTCCGGGCGCCCGCGAGTTTCAGCATCAGCGAGACCGGTGTATCGAGATCGGCGGCCAGCCGGGCATAGACGACCTGGGCGCGACCGGCCTCGTAACCTGCCTCGAAGGCGGCGAACTCGGGAATGATCTTCGACATGGGCGCTTACCGGAACTGGGCATTGACGGCGTTGATCGCCGCCTGGTCGAGCGACAGCCCGGCGGCGTTGATCACCGCCTGGGCGAACGAGCTGTAAAGGTCCTGGGCGATCCCCTGGCTGGCCTGCGAGGCGATGCTTTGGCGCAGCGCCTCGGCGCCCGGATCGTTGCCGTCGGGCGGCAGGATGGCGTCGAGCCGGATCAGCCAGACCTCGTCGCCCGAGGGCACGACGGCGGTGTCGCCCTCGGCCCCCAGCGCGAACAGCGCATCGGACAGCGGCTGGGGCATCAGCCCGCCGCGCGACAGGGCGCTTTCCGACGTCACTTCGGGCCCGAGCGCGGCCATGTCCTCGCCATTCTCGACCCGCGCCTTCAGCGCCTCGGCCTTGGCGGCAAGCTCGCGCGCGGTTTCGGCCGCGCGCCAATCCTCGGCGACCTGGTCGCGCACGGCGTCGAGCGGACGCAGGGTGGGCGGGGTTTCCCCGTCGAGCCGCAGCGCGAAGATGCCGCCGTCGTCCAGTTCCTTCACTTCGGGGAAATCGCCCTCGACCGCCGCATTGGCAGCCTCGCGGAAGTCCTGATAGGCAGCGATGCCCTGGTCGCTATTGGCGGTATAGTCGATCTCGCCCAGCTCCATGTCGGTTTCGCGTGCCAGATCCTCAAGCGTCGCGCCCGCCGCCAGCAGGTCGTCGAAGTCCGACATCTTGTCGGCGATCATCCGAACCGCGCGGTCGTGCACCGCCTCAGGGGCGAGGGTTTCGCGCGCCTCCTCGAAGGGGACTTCCTGCTTGGCGAGGATCGCGTTCACCCGGAAGATCGCGGGCCCGAGATCCGACATCACCGGCCCGGCAAGACCGGGTTCGGTCAGCGCAAAGACCGCCTGTCCGGCCGCGCCGCCGATCTGCACCTCGGAGACGTCGCCCAGGTCGATATCGTCGATCGAGAGGCCCCGCGCCGCCACCGCGTCGTCGAAGCTCTCTTCGCCCGAGGCGATCTTGTCCCAGGCGGCTTGGGCCTCGGTCATGTCGGCAAAGACCAGCCGTTCGACAAGACGTTTCTCGGGCTGCACGAACTGGTCGATATGTTCCTGATAAAGCTGATGCAGCAACTCTTCGTCGGGCTCGATCCGGTCTGCCATCATCTCGGGGGTGAGCCAGGCATAGGCGATCTTGCGCGTCATCGGGGCGGTGTAGGCAGCGGGGGTCGCTTCGTACTGGGCGGTCAGATCGTCCCCGGTCGGGTCGGGCACCGGCGCGTCGAGATCCCCGGCTGTCAGGTGGATCAGGCTGACGCTGCGCCGTTCGGCGATGAAGGTGTACAGCGTGTCGACATAGGTCTCGGGCGGGTTCAGCCCGGCAACGACGGCCGTCTGCAGCAGCGAGCGCGCGGCCTCGTCGCGGAGCGAGGTTTCGAACTGCGCCTCGGTCAGGCCGTTCTGCGACAGGGTGTAGCGATAGGCCTCGCGGTCGAAGCTGCCATCGGGGCCCTTGAAGGCGTCGATCCGCATCACCTCGCGGGCGACCTGATCGTCGCCGACCGACACGCCGATCCGGGCCATCTCGTTGTCGAGCGCGGCATTCGAGATCACCTGGGCGCGGATGGCATCGACCAGCCCGGTCGACTGGGCCTCGGCGATGCTCATGGTCTGGCCGCCGGTTGCCGCCGCGCGGGCGCGCAATTCGCGCTGCAGCGCGCGGGCATAGGTGTCGGTACTGATCTTCGTGTCGCCGACGCTGCCGATGGCCTCGACCCGGCCGCCGAAATTACTGACCCCGAACCCGCCGAGGCCCAGCACCACGAAGATCAGCATCAGCCAGACGAGCGTCTTCGAGAATTGCTTGCCTTTGGACTTGGACATCGGGCCGCCTCCCTGCCGGATCTGGGTTCGCTGCTGTGTAGGTCTTTGCGCGGCCCCCCGCAAGCGTCAGGGGCGGAAGGCCGCAAGCCGCTGGAACAGCGTCCGAAGGCCCGGACGGTCGATATTGGCAAAGGCGATCCGCAGCTGGTCGCGGCTGCCCGGATCGGCCTCGGGCAGGAACATCGCCCCCGGCAGCAGCAGCACGCCCGCCTCGGCCACGAGACGCCGGGCGAGCGTCGTCGAGTCGATGGCGAAGGGGTGGCGCACCCAGGCGAAGAAGGCGCCCGCGCCCATCAGATCCCAGCCCGGCAGGGCGGCGAAGCCGGTTTCGACGGCTGTGCGGCGGGCGAGGATCTCGGCCCGTTCGTCGGCCTTCCAGGCGGCGAGGTTGCACAGCCCCCAAAGTGCCGCGCGCTGGCCAAGCTGGTTGGCGCAGATCGCCACCGTGTCGAGGAATTTCCCGACCTCGGCCACGATCGGTTCGGCGGCCACCAGCGCGCCCACGCGATGCCCGGTCAGCCGGTAGGCCTTGGAGAAGGAGTAAAGCTGGATCAGCGTGTCGCCCCAGTCGGGATCGGCGAACAGCCGGTGCGGGGCGCCGTCGCGCCCGTCGAAATCGCGATAGGTCTCGTCGAGGATCAGGGCGATCCCGTGATTGCGGCAAAGCGCCAGGACCTCGGCCAC
This sequence comes from Rhodovulum sp. BSW8, assembly GCF_003314725.1. NCBI lineage: Bacteria > Pseudomonadati > Pseudomonadota > Alphaproteobacteria > Rhodobacterales > Paracoccaceae > Rhodovulum > Rhodovulum sp. BSW8. The sequence goes on along the minus strand of NZ_QNVX01000012.1, from coordinate 153,530 downwards.
GAGCCCCGCCGGATATTCGAGCCCGGTCGGGTTGTTGGGCGTGACCAGCACGATGGCGCGGGTGCGCGGCGTGATCAGGGCCGCGGTGCGCTGGACCTCGGGCAGCAGGTTGGCCCCGGTCGAGAGCGGCACCGCCCGCACGCCGGCCATGTCGAGCCACATCTTGTGATTGAAGTACCAGGGCGTGGGCAGGATCACCTCGTCCCCGGCCGCGGCGATGGCCGAGACGGCCGCGCAGAAGGCCTGGTTGCAGCCCTGGGTGATGGCGACCTGTTCGGGCCGGATCGCGCCGCCATAGGCCGAGGACCACTGGTCGGCGATTTCGGCGCGCAGCTCGGGCAGGCCCAGCACGGGGCCGTAAAGATGCGCGCCCGGATCGTTCAGCGCGGCCTCGGCGATGGCCTGCCGCAGCGCCGCGGGCGGCGGGTCCATCGGCGCGGCCTGGCTGACATCGAGAAGCGGCCGGTCGGGCGGAAACTCGATCCCGTCAAGCCAGCGCCGGGCCTCCATGATCGGCGGGGCGAAGGTGGCGGCGGTGCCGCCGCGCGGTGGCTGGCGGACGGGCATCGCGGCGGCTATTCGCCCGCGCGGTAGGGTTTGACGTATTGCAGCGCCATGTCCCAGGGGAAGAAGATCCAGGTGTCCTGGCTGACCTCGGTGATATAGGTGTCGACCTGCGGCCGGCCCATCGGCTTGGCATAGACCGTGGCGACATGGGCCTTGGGCATGGTCGCGCGGACCACCTCGAGCGTCCGGCCGGTATCGACCAGATCGTCGACGATCAGCACCCCGGTGCCGTCGCCCACCAGATCGCGGTCGGGCATCTTGATGATGACCGGCGCGCTCTGGGACTGGTGGTTGTAGGACTTGACCGAGATCGTGTCGACCAAGCGGATGTCGAGTTCGCGCGAGACGATCATCGCCGGGGCCATGCCGCCCCGGGTGATCCCGACCACCGCGCGCCAGGCGCCGTTGTCGGGCCCCTGTCCGTCGAGCCTCCAGGCCAGCGCCCGCGCATCGCGGTGCAGCTGATCCCAGCTGACGTGAAAGCCTTTTTCATGGGGCAGACGGTCGGGGGCCATCGGTGTCTCCTGTGCGTGCCTTCGACGAATGGCAGGTCGCGCCCGCCCGCGTCAAGCGCTGCCGCGGGCGGGCGCGGACCGCTCAGCCGTCCTTGCGTCCGGTGACCGCGTCGATATCGGGTGCGTCGACCGCTTTCATGCCGACGCTGTGATAGCCGGCATCGACATGGTGCACCTCGCCGGTGACCGCGCTGCCGAGATCCGACAGAAGATAAAGCGCCGATTTTCCGACCTCGTCCTGGGTCACATTGCGCCGAAGCGGCGAATTCAGTTCATTCCATTTCAAGATATAGCGGAAATCGCCAATGCCGCTGGCGGCCAGCGTCTTGATCGGTCCGGCGGAAATGGCATTGACGCGAATTCCATCCTTGCCGAGGTCTTCGGCCATGTAGCGGACCGAGGCTTCGAGAGCGGCTTTTGCGACGCCCATCACGTTATAGTGAGGCATCACCCGCTCGGCCCCGTAATAGGTCAGCGTCAGCGCCGAACCGCCTTCGGTCATCAGGCGCGCGGCGCGCTGGACGGCGGCGGTGAAGGAGTAGACCGAGATGTCCATCGACATCAGGAAGTTCGACCGGGACGTGTCGACATAGCGGCCGCGCAGCTCGTTCTTGTCCGAGAAACCGATGGCATGGACGATGAAATCGAGCCGGCCCCAGCGCGCCTCGAGCGCGGCGAAGAGGGCGTCGAGCGACTCTTCGCTGGCGACGTCGCATTCCAGCACCATATCGCTGCCCAGGCTCTCGGCCAGCGGCATCACGCGCTTCTTAAGTGCTTCGCCCTGATAGGAAAAAGCCAGCTCAGCGCCGGCGTCCGCGCATTGCCGCGCGATCCCCCAGGCGATGGACTTGTCGTTGGCGAGTCCCATGATCAGGCCCCGCTTGCCCTCCATCAGCTTTGTCGACATCCGAGGTCCCCTCGACCATCTGTTCAAAAATTTGCCGCCGGTGTAGGGCAAATGCACGAACCCATCAAGTGCCACAGGGTCAACCAGGAGGACGCAGGCCATGAGCGACAGGGACGGACTATTTGCGGGCGACGATCCCTTCGCGATCGCGCGCGCCTGGCTGGCCGAAGCCGAAAAGACCGAACCGAACGATCCGAATGCGATCGCGCTGGCGACGGTCGACGCGCAGGGATTGCCGAATGCGCGGATGGTGTTGTTGAAGGAGATCGAGGACGACGCTTTCCTGTTCTACACCAATTACGAAAGTGTAAAGGCGGGCGAAATTGCCCTAACGAATAAAGCGGCATTCGTGTTACACTGGAAATCATTGCGGCGCCAGATCCGGGTCCGTGGCGTGACCGAGAAGGAAGAAGGCGAAAAAGCCGATGCCTATTATGCCTCTCGTGCTCTGCAAAGCCGACTTGGAGCCTGGGCGTCGCAGCAGTCGCGACCCTTGGCGTCGCGGCGCGAACTGATGGCCGAGGTGGCGCTTGTCACCGCCAGGCGCGGCGTGTCGCCGCAACGGCCGCCCTTCTGGGGAGGCTTCAGGCTGAGGCCTCTCGAGATAGAATTCTGGGCCGACGGGGCCTTCCGCCTGCACGACCGGTTTCGCTGGTGCAGAGATACACTTGACGCTGAGTGGAAGATCGCCAGACTCTACCCTTGATTGCCCGGAGGCGGTCCGGGCAACGCGCGGCGGGACGATGGGGCGTCGAACTCTTTTTGGGGAGTGCGTCTGGCCAGCGTCCAGGCGCCTGAGGCATCAAAGACGACCGGGACCGGACGTATGGACAAGGACAGCGACACGGCGTTGCGCGTCGAAGGGCGTGTTAAGTGGTTCGATCCGTCAAAGGGGTTCGGCTTTGTCGTGTCCGACGAAGGCGGCCCCGATATCCTGCTGCACGCGAATGTGCTGCGGAACTTCGGACAGAATTCGGTTTCGGACGGGGCGGGCATCGTTCTGGTCGTGAACCGGACGGCCCGCGGGCTGCAGGCGACAGAGGTTCTGAAGATCGAGCCGCCCGTTGCCGCGGGGGCGCCCGCGCTCGAGGATGCGATGCATCTGACGGCCGAACAGGTCGCGGCATTGCCGCTGGAACCCGCACGCGTTAAATGGTTCGACAAGGCCAAGGGCTTCGGTTTTGCCAATGTCTTCGGCCGCGACGACGATGTGTTCATTCATATCGAGGTGCTGCGGCGGTCGGGATTGGCCGATCTGCAGCCGGGCGAGGCCATCGCGGTGCGGGTCACCGAAGGCCAGCGCGGCCGCCTCGCAATATCGGTGGGTCCATGGGAAAGCGCGCTCGGTCCGGACGGGGCCTTCGCAAGATAGCGGTCCGGGCGGCGGCGGCCGGTCTTCTGGTCTGGGCGGTTGCGGGGGCGGCGCGTGCCGCCGATTGCGCCGAGACCCGGGTCGATCTGCGCGGCGACTGGGGCACGGCGCGGTTCACGGTCGAGATCGCCGATGACGAGGCCGAGCGGGCGCTTGGCCTGATGAACCGGACGCATCTGGCCGGATCGGCGGGGATGCTTTTCGTCTACCCCGATCCGCAGCCCGTCGCCTTCTGGATGGAGAACACGCTGATCCCGCTCGACATGATCTTCCTCGACGGGGCGGGTCGGGTGAAGAAGGTCCATGCCGACGCGGAGCCGCTGGACCGGAGGCCCATCGACGGCGGGCCGGGCATTCTGGCGGTGCTCGAGATCAATGGCGGGCTGGCCGGGCGGCTGGGCATCGCGCCCGGAACCGAGCTGCGCCATCCCGCCTTCGGGCCGGACGCCGCCTGGCCCTGCGACTAGGACCCAAGCCTCTTTCCTTGCGGCGGCCTGGGCGCTATGGAGGCGGCCACGGGGCGTAGCGCAGCCTGGTAGCGCGACGGCTTTGGGTGCCGTAGGCCGTGGGTTCGAATCCCGCCGCCCCGACCATAACCCACTTTGTTAACCTTTTGAGCGTATTCGGCTTTTTCGCCGCAGGTTCTGCTCATATTCGTCAACGCGGGGGACGAATCTCAACCTTCGCGTGCAAGCCCTTCTTCTGGCGCGGTTTTCCATCCCCATTCTGTTTTCCACAAGCTGTGGATGACTCAAGCCCTTGTGGTCAGCCGTTCAGTCAACCCCAAAAACTTGGCCTTGGGCGCAAGAATCGCGTTGACCAATCCCCTAATTTTCCGTCAATTTGTATGGGCTGGGTGAGGCAACACTAGATCTAGTGGCTCGACCGAGGGTCGGGAACAGCGCCTCGGCGGGACAGGACCAAGGGCACAGAACACGGGCTGCGGCGCGCATGCCGGATCCGGCGGCAAGACCGCCGGTGAGGCCATGCGTTTGCCTGACGGCAGACGGGTCGGCAGACGGGCCCGGGACGCTTTCGCGGCGCCGGGACAGAAAAATACGGGATACGGGGCAGATCCATGAAGATCGAACGCAAATTCACCACCGAAGAGACCGGCGCCTACGGCGCGCTCGAGTTCGTGTCGACGACGTCGGAGATTCGCAATCCCGATGGCAAGGTGGTGTTCCGGCTCGACGAGGTGGAGGTCCCCGCGGGCTGGAGCCAGGTCGCAAGCGACGTGATCGCCCAGAAGTACTTCCGCAAGGCCGGCGTTCCGGCGCGACGGACCCCGGTGCCCGAAGAGGGCGTTCCCGCCTTCCTGTGGCGATCCGTGCCCGATACGGACGAGCTGGAAGCCCTGCCCGAGGATGCGCGCTTCGGCGGCGAGACCTCGGCGCGGCAGGTCTTCGACCGGATGGCGGGCGCCTGGACCTATTGGGGTTGGAAGGGCGGCTATTTCACCACCGAGGAAGACGCCCGCGCCTATTACGACGAGATGCGCTACATGCTGGCGACCCAGATGGCCGCGCCCAACAGCCCGCAATGGTTCAATACCGGGCTGCACTGGGCCTATGGCATCGACGGTCCGGGGCAGGGGCATTACTATGTCGACTACAAGTCGGGCAAGCTGACCAAGTCGATCTCGGCCTATGAACACCCGCAGCCCCATGCCTGCTTCATCCAGTCGATCAAGGACGATCTGGTGAACGAGGGCGGCATCATGGACCTCTGGGTCCGCGAGGCGCGGCTGTTCAAGTACGGCTCGGGCACCGGCACCAACTTCTCGTCGCTCCGCGCCGAGGGCGAGGCGCTGTCGGGCGGGGGCAAGTCCTCGGGTCTGATGGGCTTTCTTCGGATCGGCGACCGGGCCGCGGGCGCAATCAAGTCGGGCGGTACGACCCGTCGAGCAGCGAAGATGGTGATCTGCGACATGGATCACCCAGATATCGAGTCCTTCATCAACTGGAAGGTCATCGAGGAACAGAAGGTCGCGAGCCTCGTGGCGGGCTCCAAGACCCATGAAAAGCACCTGAACGCGATCTTCGATGCGATCCGCGTTTGGGACGGCAATGCCGACGCGGCCTTCGACCCGGGCAGGAATGACGGCCTGAAGGCCGCGATCCGGGCCGCCAAGAAGGCGATGCTGCCCGAAGCCTATGTCAAGCGCGTGCTCGATTATGCGCGCCAGGGGTATTCCTCGATCGAGTTCCCCACCTACGACACCGATTGGGACAGCGAGGCCTATGCCACGGTGTCGGGCCAGAATTCCAACAACTCCGTCCGCGTGACCGACGCCTTCCTGAAGGCGGTCCGCGAGGATGCAGATTGGGAACTGGTCCGGCGGACCGACGGCACAGTCGCCAAGACCGTCAAGGCCCGCGAGTTGTGGAGCCAGGTGGGCCACGCCGCCTGGTCCTGCGCCGATCCGGGCATCCAGTTCCACGACACCATCAACGCCTGGCACACCTGCCCGGCCGATGGCGAGATCCGCGCCTCGAATCCGTGCTCGGAATACATGTTCCTCGACGACACGGCCTGCAACCTCGCCTCGATGAACCTGCTGACCTTCTGGGGCGACGGCGCGTTCCAGGCCGAGGATTATGCCCATGCCACCCGGCTCTGGACGCTGACGCTGGAAATTTCGGTGATGATGGCGCAGTTCCCCTCGAAGGAAATCGCGCGCCTGTCCTACGATTTCCGCACGCTGGGGCTTGGCTATGCCAATATCGGCGGGCTTCTGATGACCATGGGGCTCGGCTATGACAGCGACGAGGGCCGGGCGCTGTGCGGCGCGCTGACCGCCGTTCTGACCGGCATCGCCTATGCCACCTCGGCCGAGATCGCGGGCGAGCTGGGCGCCTTCCCGGGCCACAAGCGCAATGCCGCCTCCATGCTGCGGGTGATCCGCAACCACCGCAACGCCGCCTGGGGCAAGGCCAAGGGCTATGACGGGCTCGCCGTGCCGCCGGTGCCGCTCGATCACGCCAACTGCCCCGACGAACGCCTGGTCGAGATGGCGATGTCGGCCTGGGACGAGGCGCTGGCGCTGGGCGAGAAACATGGTTTCCGCAACGCGCAGGTTTCGGTGATCGCGCCGACCGGGACCATCGGTCTGGTGATGGATTGCGACACCACCGGCATCGAGCCCGATTTTGCGCTGGTCAAGTTCAAGAAGCTCGCGGGCGGCGGCTATTTCAAGATCATCAACCGGTCTGTCCCGGCCGCGCTCGAGGCGCTGGGCTACGGCCCGGCCCAGATCGAAGAAATCATCGGCCATGCGGTGGGCCATGGCACGCTGGGCAACTGCCCCGGCATCAACCACACCTCGCTGATCGGCCATGGCTTCGGTCAGGCCGAGATCGACAAGATCGAGGCGGCGCTGCCCTCGGCCTTCGACATCCGCTTCGTCTTCAACCAGTGGACCCTGGGCGAGGAGTTCTGCACCCGGGTGCTGGGTATCCCCGCCGCCAAGATGGCCGATCCGGGCTTCGACCTGTTGCGCCATCTGGGCTTCAGCCGGGCCGATATCGAGGCCGCGAACGACCATGTCTGCGGGACGATGACGCTGGAAGGCGCGCCGCATCTCAAGCCGGAACATTACCCGGTCTTCGACTGCGCCAATCCCTGCGGCAAGAAGGGCAAGCGGTTCCTCAGCGTCGACAGCCACATCAAGATGATGGCGGCCGCGCAAAGCTTCATCTCGGGCGCGATCTCGAAGACGATCAACATGCCCAACGATGCCAGCATCGAGGATTGCCTGTCGGCCTATGAACTCAGCTGGTCGCTGGGGGTGAAGGCCAATGCGCTGTACCGCGACGGGTCCAAGCTCAGCCAGCCGCTGGCCTCGGCGCTCGTCGAGGATGGCGAGGAGGCCGAAGAGATCCTCGCGACCGGCACCCCGGCCGAGAAGGCGCAGGTCATCGCCGAGAAGATCGTCGAGAAGGTGGTGGTCAAGGAGATCGTCCGCAGCCACCGCGAAAAGCTTCCGACCCGGCGCAAGGGCTATACCCAGAAGGCGATCATCGGCGGCCACAAGGTCTATCTGCGCACCGGCGAATATCAGGACGGGACGCTGGGCGAGATCTTCATCGACATGCACAAGGAAGGCGCGGGCTTCCGGGCGATGATGAACAATTTCGCCATCGCCGTGTCGGTCGGGCTGCAATATGGCGTGCCGCTCGAGGAATTCGTCGAGGCCTTCACCTTCACCCGGTTCGAGCCCGCGGGCATCGTGCAGGGCAACGACTCGATCAAGAACGCGACCTCGATCCTCGACTACATCTTCCGCGAACTGGCGGTCAGCTATCTCGACCGGACCGACCTGGCCCATGTCAAGCCGACCGGCGCCGCCTTCGAGGAACTGGGCAGCGGCCATGAAGAGGGCAAGGCGAATGTCGCCCCGGTCTCGGACAGCGCCGCGTCGAAGTCGCTGGAGGTGCTCAAGCAGATCAGCTCGACCGGCTATCTGCGCAAGCGTCTGCCGCAGGAACTGGTGGTGCTGCAGGGCGGCATGGGGGCGGTCGCCTTCGCCAGCAGCATCGACACCGCGGCCGCGCTGCCCGCCGCGGGTCCGGCCTCTGGCGCGGCCACGGCGCTTGCCACGGGCACGGTGCCGATGGATGTCCGCGTCAAGGCTAAGATGCAGGGCTACGAGGGCGATCCTTGCGGCGAATGCGGCAACTACACGCTGGTCCGGAACGGCACCTGCATGAAGTGCAACACCTGCGGTGCGACGAGCGGCTGCAGCTAAGACCGCATGAACCTGTCGTTCCGGTGAAAGGACGACCTCGACGACATCGAGGACTAGGTCATGTTGACAAATGGCGGACCCAGAGACGGATCGACGTGATGTCAATGAAGCCGAGGAAGCTCTCAGCGGTCTTGTCGTAGCGGGTCGCGACACGCCTGGCGTTCTTGAGCTTGTTGAAGCAGCGTTCGACCAGATTACGCAGGCGATACAGCGAGCGATCGACACCAATGCGCTTCTTGCGGGACTTGCGCATCGGTATCACGGGCAGGACGTTGCGCGCCTCCATGCCGTTTCTGATCTTGTCTGCATCGTAGCCGCGATCTGCGATGAGCCCGCTCGGGCGGGGCAGATTATCCGCCATCACCAGATCGAAGCCGAGCTAGTCTGACGTTTGGCCATGGATTCTTGAGTTCCAACCCGTTCGACAATATCGGCCTGTGCGGCATGGACCGATTAAGGCGGCTGCACGCGGCAGCCTGATATTCGCGGAACCTTGGGTGGCAGAATCACACAGCCACCGCAGCTGGCTCCTCCGGGCTGACTGATGTGTCAGAGGTTCTTTTTGCTTCTATTGCGTGTTTCGACCTGGCGCAGCATACGCCGAGCCATGTCGCGTGAAATCCGACCTCTCAGAACTTCGACCTCGCCACGATGGCAGTCTCGCAAACGCTTGCTACTCCCACATGGGCAGATTGCGTGTCCGCCGAGATGCTGGCGGCACATCAGCCTCAGGTACGCGATGACCACCTGCCGATCTTGTTCAACTCCGAGTATCTCCGAGAATGCTTCTACGACGCCAGTGATACCGTGAGACCGCTCGCCGAAGGGCCATTCGCCGTTGGTGTCAAAATAGGTCTGGCTGAAGAAGAAGTCGTGCAGAGGGCCACGGAAGAAAGCCTCGACAGTCGGTTCCTGCACCTCTGCCAGCCAGCCCTCCCATACAGTCAAGCAGCAGGCACCGTCGCTTGGAAACACATGCCTATCTAGGTCACGAGGTATGCGCCCTTCGGTCTCGTAAACACGCGGCGATGTAGACGGGAAGTCACTGAAAAAACCGATGAAGACCGAATAGCCATCGAGCGGTCCCTGGCCGTCCCACACGACAAACTTGCCCTCTACGAGGACGACGTCGTCTTCCATGCTGACGACGAGCTCGGGCTGGCAGGTGTTTGCGACCCGCCACACCTCGCGGAACAGTTCGTCGACTTGGTTCGTCAGCGTGGCTACTTCGCCCATGGCTTCGATGTTGTCCCTTCGGATTTGCGCGCTTCCGCTGCATCCCTGAGACGGTCTGCGCGGGCGTCGTCAGACAGTGCTGCCGCTATCCCGGAAGCAAGGGCTGGGGCCCCCAAACCACTGGAGAGCGCGGACTTCGTTTCGAGTGCGCCCTTTGCGGTGGATGACGCATCCTGCTTGGGCTCATCGAAGAAGCTGTGGGCGAAGACCTTCCGCCAGGCTTTTCGAGCCTCCTTCTCGCGAACGTCACCGTCGAGCTTGTCGAGCTCCTCGACGGACGCCTTGGCCTGATCGATCAACCGAACGATGCGATCTTCATCTTTGGCGTCGGACACCTCGAAACCGTTAGCATAGACCGGCGCGGATTTGGAGCGGAGCGAGATCTTTCGCAGCGTCTCGCGGATCGACTCGTCGTCCCGACCATCGACTTCGACGTAGCACTCGATGAAGATCGCCGTCGCGACGAGGCCGCCGGGAAAGCTCGCCCGCAGTCGGTGCGCATGCGTCTTGGAGTAGAACTTGCCGTAGCGGATGATCCGCCGGAGTTGGTAGCTCCCGTCGGTAACCGGGCTGAGCGCCACCTTGTTCTTGATCCACTCATTCATCGCGGCGGGGTCAGAAGCTACCCACTCGTCACCCGACGAGAGCTCGTAGCGATAGCCTGCCTCGGTCCAGCGACGCCGGAAGACAGGGAAGTCACACTGATACCCGTTCGAGTAGACCACGCGGACGCACTTCTTTTTGGTGGCCGGTTCGTTCTTGAACCCGCTGCCCTTGCGCGCGATCGCCTGCCTGACCCAGTCACGTGTCGTCCGAGGCGTCTTCGCGTCGTCCTGCTCGAAGACGATGCCCAGATCAATGTCGTACCGGCTGTCGACGTCATTCTCGGGCGGCTGCGTCATGGTCCGTTGCGCGTAGCCGCCCTGATTGATCGTCTCGGCGACCTTCGGCTTATCGAGCTCCGCAAGGCCGTCCTCGATCCGCTTCAGGTTCCGCTCACGCCGCGACCTCATGTCGGCTTGTTCGCCCGACGTGAGACGGACGCGGTCCTCGTGGAATGTTCGGACCCGCTTCGAAAAATCATACATCTTGCGCCCTCGCTGCGACCTATTATCTATAGGTGGGGTCTGGGCACAACGCGTTCAAGACCTCTTAACCAAGGATCGAATTGGAGAACGAATCGTGTATCCCCTGTTACCGTGGAAGTGGCTGTCCGGCTTGCTCGGCTTGGTCATCGCGATCGCGGTGTACGTTGACGACGTGGGGCAGTGGTTAGGCGTCTCGGTTCCGGACACGGTTGTCGTCCGCCTTCTGCCGCTCATCCTGCTGGGTGCCTTCTCCGGCTTCTTCGGACCGACCGGCTACTACGCGCCTTGGCGCTTGGTCTGGCGATTGATCCCAAGCCTCAACCGCTGGTTTCCCGACCTCAACGGCGTATGGGTCGGTGCGACGAACTCCAATTGGCCGACCGTGAAGAAGCTCGTCGAGACGGCCCTCAGCACCGGAAAGGTGACAGAGCAGGACCTTCACGACACACCGGAGCAGCGTGACGCGATGGCCGTCCAGATCACCAACTCACTGTTCACGCTGAGGATCGCCGCTGGGCTGAGTTCGACCGAAGGGGAGTCCCACTCAATCACCGCGAAGCCGTGGCGCCACCAGCACACCGACCGCATCCACCTCTCCTACGTTTACCAGCAGCACACGCCGAACCACGCGGCGACCGACGAGGAGAAGCACCTGGGGGCGGCAGACCTAGCGCTGACGGCGGAAGACGGCTCGCTGGCCTCGGGGACCTACTGGACGCGGAGGAGCTGGCGCACTGGGCGCAACACTGCTGGCACGCTGGAGCTGTCTCGACTGTCGGATTGGAGAGAGAAGGGGAAGGGCCTGAGGGACTACGCAGCCGAACACAAGGAACTCATTGAAAAGAAATAGGTTCATCGAGCGACCCTGAAACATCAGGCCGACAATAGAATGCTGTGCTTATTCTGTACTTGGCCCCGAGGGGCGCCACGAAAATCAGCCTAAGTGCTTGATTTTTATGGCTCCGGCGGTAGGGATCGAACCTACGACCAATTGATTAACAGTCAACTGCTCTACCGCTGAGCTACGCCGGAACTGGAGGGCGATATAGCAAGTCGATTCAGTGGCGTCCAGAGGGTCTTGCAGAAAAAACGCACGCAGATCGCGGACGCCTCAGACGCGTCGCCAAAGGGCTTCGGCGGCCAGGGGGCCGTCCGGGGCCGCGAGGGAATGATCCGCCAGATCAATGAGATGAGCCAGAACGTTGCGGGTTGCGGCGGGCAGGAGAGCCGGGGGAGTGTCGGTGTAGATCGCGCGGGCGAGGGCCGCGGGCGTGGCCGGGCCCCTCGACAACACGTCAAGCAGACGAGCGGCGCGGGCGCGGCGGTGGGCGGCAAGTGCCGCGATCCGGCCGGGACCGTCGGGCACCGGGGCGCCATGGGCCGGAAAGAGACGCTGCTCGGGCCGCGCGGCGAGGCGGTCCAGCGAGGCCATGAAGGCGCCGAGATCGCCGTCGGGCGGCGAGACCATGGAGCTGGCCCAGCCCATCACGTGATCGCCGGTGAAAAGCGCGCCCGCGTCGGGCCCGAGCCCGCTCCAGGCGAAGCAAAGGTGATTGCCCATATGGCCCGGCGTATGCAGGGCGGTCAGCGTCCAGCCCTCACCCTCGATCCTGGCGCCGTCGGCAAGCGTCTCGTCCGGGGCAAATCCGGCATCGACGCCCTCGCCGCCGCCGAGCCCGTCAAGCGCCGCCAGATCGGCGCGGCGGCCCGCGCGGCTGTCGCCGAAGGCCAGCACCGGGGCGCCCGTCGCCTCGGCCAGCGGGCGGGACAGCGCGGAATGATCGAGATGGGAATGGGTGACGATGATCCGGCTCACCCGCTCGCCTGGCGCGAGCGCGGCCAGAAGTGCGGCGAGATGCGGCCGCGAGGCCGGGCCGGGGTCGATCACCGTGACCTCGCCTTCGCCGAGAATGTAGCTGTTGGTGCCGCGGAAGGTCATCGGCGAGGGGTTCGGGGCCAGCACGCGGCGCAGCCCGGGCGCAAGCCGCTCGGCCCGGCCGGGTTCGGGGGCAAAGGGCTCGGGGGCGAAGGGCTTGGGGGCTGAGGGCTTGGGGGCTGAGGGGTCGTCCATCATTCCTCTTTCGTCGCGAAGGCGCTGCCGATATGGCTCTAGCATGGTGGACCGCTGGATCAAACGGGTGCTGCCGCGGGGGCTCTACGGCCGGGCCGCGCTGATTCTGATCGTGCCGATCGTGACCATCCAGCTGGTGGTGTCGGTGGTCTTCATCCAGCGTCACTTTGCCGATGTCACCCAGCAGATGACCCGGGCTCTGGTGCTGGAGCTTGCCTATCTGACCCGGATCGTGGATGCGGCGCCTGACCTGGCCGAGGCGCGGACCGAGGCCGGCGCCGTGGCCCGGCCGCTGGGGCTGGGTCTGACGCTGCCCGCCGAGGCGCCGCAGGATGAAAGCCGTCGATTCTACGACCTCTCGGGCGAGACCGTGACCGAGACCCTGCGCCGGGGACTGCCGGGCTTTACCGGGATCGACCTGGCCACCGACACCTCGCGGGTCTGGGTCGGCATCGAGACCGGCAAGGGACCGATGGAGGTGTCGTTCAACCGCGGCCGGGTCTCGGCCTCGAACCCGCATCAACTGCTGGTGCTGATGGTCTTCACCAGTGCGCTGATGACGCTGATCGCCTTCCTGTTCCTGCGCAACCAATTGCGCCCGATCCGGCGCCTGGCCCGTGCCGCCGACGCTTTCGGCAAGGGGCGCCCGATTCCCTACCGACCCTCGGGCGCGACCGAGGTGCGGGCCGCGGGGCGTGCCTTTCTCGACATGCGCGCCCGGATCGAACGCCAGATCGAACAGCGCACGCTGATGCTGTCGGGGGTCAGCCACGATCTGCGCACGCCGCTGACGCGGCTCAAGCTGGAACTGTCGATGGCCGAGGACACGCCGGAAACCCGGGCGATGCTGCGCGACATCAACGACATGGGCCGGATGATCGACACCTTCCTCGACTTCTCGCGCGCCGATGCGCTGGACGATCCCGAGGAGGTCGATCCGGCCGCTCTGCTGGACCGTGTCGCGCAGCGCGCCGGGGCGGCGGAGGGGACGGTCGAGCTGGGCGCCCTGCCGCGCGGCCAAAGGGCCTCGCTGCGGCCGATGGCGGTCGAGCGGGCCTTGCAGAACCTCATCGACAACGGACTGCGGCACGGCAGCCGGGTGGCGGTGTCGCTTTACCTGCGTCCCGGGGCGCTGGTCTTCACGGTCGAGGATGACGGACCGGGTATCCCGGAGGATCAGCGCGAGCTGGCGATGCAGCCCTTTCAGCGGCTGGACGAATCGCGCAACCAGAACCGGGGGTCGGGCGCCGGTCTGGGCCTCGCGATTGCCGCCGACATCGCGCGCGGCCATGGCGGTGCCCTGCATCTGGGCACCAGTGCGCGGCTGGGCGGGCTGCGAGCCGATCTGGTTCTGGCGCGCTAGAGCCGCGGCCCAGACGGCGCCCCTCCGATGGGGCCGGCCGGTTTCGGGCCGGGATACAGGTCGGAAGTCGCAGCCCGGAACCGCCTTGCAGACGGCAACAGGATGCGAAGCCGTCAGGCGTCGGCGGCAGGCCCCAGCCGGTCGAGCAACGCACCGCTTTCGCGGCGCCCAAAGGCGCCGGCCGCGCGGCCGCGCCGGGCGCCAAGCCGGGTGGCGACAAAGGCCTCGGCCACCGCATCGGGGGCGCCGCGCAACAGGACCGACGCCGTCAGCAAAAGTGCGGTTTGTTCGGCATACCAGCGCGCCTCGGCCTCGTTCGGCAGGCCCGGCCAGCGCGCGGCATGGGCGCGCAATTCGGCATCGTAAAGCCGGTCGGCCCCGGCGGCGGCGTGCAGTTCCGCGGCCAGGGCTTCGGCGGCCAGCGGCTCGCGGGCGAGTGTACGCAGGATGTCGAGGCAGATCACGTTGGCCGAGCCTTCCCAGATGCCGTTCAGCGGGGCTTCGCGGTAAAGCATCGGCAGCGGGCTGTCCTCGATATAGCCGTTGCCGCCAAGCACCTCCATCGCCTCGGCGATCATCGGGGCGGCCTGCTTGTTGGTCTGGAACTTGGCCAAAGCCACACCGATCCGGGCCAGCGCGGCCTCTGCCTCCCCGTCCTCCGCCCGGTCGACGGCCGCGGCGACCCGAAGCCCCAGCGCGACCGCGCCTTCGACATCGAGCGCCAGATCGGCCAGCACCGCGCGCATCAGCGGCTGGTCGATCAGCCGCTTCTGAAAGGCGGTGCGATGGGCGACCCAGTGATGCGCCTCGGACAGCGCCGCGCGCATCAGGCCCGCAGGCGCCAGAGCCGTGTCGAGCCGGGTGTGGTGCACCATGGTCAGGATCGTGCGGATGCCATCGCCGATCTCGCCCAGCTGCCAGGCCAGGGCCCGGTCGTATTCGATCTCGGCCGAGGCATTGGACCGGTTGCCGAGCTTGTCCTTCAAGCGCAGCAGGCGGATCGGGTTGCTTCCGCCGGGCAGCCAGCGCGGAACCAGAAAGCAGGTCAGCCCGCCCGGAGCTTGCGCAAGCGTCAGGAAGCCGTCCGACATCGGGGCCGAACAGAACCACTTGTGCCCGGTCAGCCGCCAGGCCTCGCCATCCGGCTCGGCCCGCGTGGCGGTCGCGCGCAGGTCCGACCCGCCCTGCGTTTCGGTCAGCGCCATCCCCAGCGTTGCGCCCTACTTTTCGGCGAGGGGCCGCGGCGCCGGGTCATAGCGGCGCGAAACAAGGAGGGGCTGCCAGGCGGCGGCCAGCGCGTCCGAGGCGGCCAGCGCCGGATGGGCGGCATAGGTCATGGTCAGCGGGCAGCAATGCCCGGGCTCGACCTGTGCGGCCATGTAGACCATCGCGGCATGGGCGGCATGCCCGCCCGGTCCGCCCTCCCAGGGCAGCGCGGCATAGCCCGCGGCGATGCTGGTGCGCATCAGGCAATGCCAGCCGGGGTCGAACCGAACTTCGTCGAGCCGTTGCCCGGCGCTGTCGACCGGCACGAGGTGCGGCACGGTGCGGTTGGCCGCGCGCCCGGCCGCGCGCATCTCGGCGCGGCCCATGTCCCGCCCGTAGGCGGCCAGCGGTGCGTCGGGGGCGCCCGCGCGGGCCGCGGCCTCGCGCAGCGCGGAATCGCTAGCCCAGAGGTCGACGTCGCCGCGGTCGGGCGGCTGGTTGCGGACCTCGACGGGCGCCGAAGAGGCTGGGGGCGGCAGGATCGGCATGGGTTCCTCCACGCAGAAGGATAGGCATGTCGGCTGGATCCTGCCAAGCCTTGCCGCCGCCGAGGGCGCGCCGGAATCCGCCGAATTGTTCCGAGTCTTGCGCTTGCGGTCGGCCGGTCACCTTGCTGCGTCGCGGCGGATCGGCTTGTGGCCGGGCGCAGGGCCGCTATGCTCCGCCGCGCGGAGCCAATGCCACGGGAGAGCGGACCCTCATGCAGAAGATCACCGTCGAGACCACCCCCATCGAAGGCCAGAAACCCGGCACATCGGGGCTGAGGAAGAAGACCCCTGTCTTCATGGGACCGCATTACCTGGAGAATTTCGTCCAGTCGATCTTCACCGCCATTGGCGGCGTGTCGGGCAAGACGCTGGTTCTGGGCGGCGACGGGCGGTATTTCAACGACCGCGCGGCACAGGTGATCCTGCGCATGGCGGCGGCCGGCGGCGCGGACCGGATCGTGGTGGGGCAAGGCGCCCTGTTGTCGACGCCCGCCGCCTCGAACCTGATCCGCAAGCGCGGCACCGATGGCGGGATCATCCTGTCGGCCAGCCACAATCCGGGCGGGCCGGACGAGGATTTCGGGGTGAAGTTCAACACCCCGAATGGCGGCCCCGCGCCCGAGGAGGTGACGAACCGCATCTTCGAGGCGACCCGCACGATCGCCTCCTATGACATCCTCGAGGCGCAGGATCTGGACCTGTCGGCGCCGGGCGAGTTCACGCTCGGCAAGACGGTGGTCGAGGTGGTCGATCCGGTCGCCGACTATGCCGAATTGATGCAGAGCCTGTTCGATTTCGACGCGATCCGACGGTTGATCGCGGGCGGTTTCACGCTTCGGTTCGACGCGATGCATGCGGTGACGGGACCCTATGCCAAGGCGATTCTCGAAGGCGCGCTGGGCGCGCCCGAGGGCAGCGTGATCAACGCGGTGCCGAGCCCCGATTTCGGCGGCGGTCACCCCGACCCGAACCCGATCTGGGCGAAGCCGCTGGTCGATCTGGTGATGGGGCCCGATGCGCCCGATTTCGCCGCCGCCTCGGACGGCGATGGCGACCGCAACATGATTCTCGGGCGCGGCATCGTTGTCACCCCCTCGGACAGCCTGGCCGTGCTGGCGGCGAACGCGGCGCTGGCGCCCGGTTATGCGGGCGGGCTGTCGGGCGTGGCGCGGTCGATGCCGACCTCGCGCGCGGTCGACCGGGTCGCCGAGGCGCTGGGGATCGACTGTTACGAAACGCCTACGGGCTGGAAATTCTTCGGCAATCTGCTCGATGCCGGACGCGCGACGCTTTGCGGCGAGGAAAGCGCGGGAACCGGGTCCGACCATGTGCGCGAGAAGGACGGGCTTTGGGCGGTGCTGCTGTGGCTGAACGTGCTGGCCGGAACCGGGCTGTCGGTCGCGGACACCATGCGGGCGCATTGGCGGGCTTACGGGCGGAACTACTACACCCGGCACGATTACGAGGCTGTGGATCAGGACAAGGCCGAGGCGATGCTGGACGCGTTGCGCGGACGGCTGGCGACTCTGCCGGGGCAGAGCTTTTCCGGGCGGCGGATCGAGATGGCGGATGAATTCGCCTATGACGATCCGGTCGATGGAGCGCGCAGCACCGGGCAGGGGATTCGCATCCATTTCGAGGGCGGCGCCCGGATCGTCTACCGGCTGTCGGGCACCGGGACGGTGGGGGCGACGCTTCGGGTCTATCTTGAAGACTATGTCAGCGACCCGGCCCGGCTCGAGTTGCCGGTCGAGGAGGTTCTGGCCGATGTGATCGCCGCTGCCGACGAGGTCGCGGGCATCCGCGCCCGGACCGGCCGAAGCGCGCCCGACGTGCGGACCTGATCTCTCCCGCCCCGGCGCCGGCACGGGGGCTGCGCCCCCGCTTGGGCCGCGTTGGGCCTGGCGCGCGCTGTCGCGCGCGCGCCTCCGGCGGGGGTATTGGGGCCAAGAAGAAGACGGGCGCCCCCCCCCGGTTCGGTCTTCTTCTTGGTAAAAATACCCGGTTTCGAACGGTCAATCCCGCGCGAAGGGGTCTGTCGGATAGCCGACCCCGGCGAGGTACAGCCCGTCCGGCGGGCAGACCGGTCCGCAGGCCGCGCGGTCGCGCGCCTCTAGGGCGGCCTTGACGCCTTCGGGGGTCCAGGCGCCCGCGCCGACCCGTTCCAGCGTTCCCACGAAGCTGCGCACCTGGTTGTGCAGGAAGCTGCGGGCGCGGACGTGAAAGCGGAATTCGCGGCCGCCGGGATAGGGCATGTCCTCGATGTCGAGCGCGTCGAGCGTCTTGACCGGCGAGGCGGCCTGACACAGCGAGGCGCGGAAGGTGGTGAAGTCGTGTCGGCCCAGCAGGTGGCGCGCGGCCGCCTGCATCGGCGCCAGGTCCAGATCGTGGCCGACCCTCCAGACATGGCCCCTGTCATGCACCAGCGGGGCGCGGCGCGAGACGAGGCGGAAGAGATAGCGCCGCTCGACCGCCGAGAACCGGGCGTGGAACTCTTCCGGCACACGGGCGCAGGCCACCACCGCCACGGGGGCCGGTTTCAGGTGATGGTTCAGCGCCTCCGACAGGCGGAACGGGTCCCAGTCCTTCGCCAGGTCGCAATGTGCGACCTGACCCAGCGCATGGACGCCCGCATCGGTCCGCCCCGCCGCTGCGATCGAGGGCACGTCCTGTTCCAGCCGCGCCAGCGCCGCCTCGACCGCGCCCTGCACCGAAGCGCGGTCGGCCTGGCGTTGCCAGCCGGAGAACGGCGTTCCGTCATATTCGATCTTCAGCGCATAGCGGGGCATGGCGCCCCGGTTACCGCGACAATCCTTCCTTGGCAATCGGGCCGCTTGGGGGCTGGCAGCACGGGCCGGGCATGATTAACTGTCACCCGGACTTCGAAAGGAGCGCCCGGACCTCGAAAGGAGCGACTTTGCGTATCGGCGATCTGGCGGATGGAATGACACGCGGCGTCGAAGGCATCGCCGCCTCGGTTTCCGAGACCTTCATGGAGCCCGTGGTGCGGCTGGGCGTGACCGGCCTGTCGCGCGCGGGCAAGACCGTGTTCATCACCTCGCTGGTGTCAAATCTTCTGGACCGGGGCCGGATGCCACAGCTGCGCGCGGCCGCTTCGGGGGCCATCGTCTCGGCCTATCTGCGGCCTCAGCCCGACAACACCGTGCCGCGTTTCGATTACGAGGCGCATCTGGCGGCGATGACCGGGTCCGAGCCGCACTGGCCCGACTCGACCCGCGCCGTTTCGGAGTTGCGGCTGTCCCTGAAGGTGCGGCCCGGCGGGCTTGGCAGCATCTTCGGCGCGGTGACGGGTCCGCGCACGATCCATGTCGATATCGTCGATTATCCCGGCGAATGGCTGCTGGATCTGGCGCTGATGGACAAGGACTATGCCGAATGGGCGGCCGACACGCTGGGCCGGCTCGACCAGCGGCCGGGGTCAGAGGGCTTCGTCGCGGCGCTGGGCGGGGCCGATCCGGGCGCGCCCTTCGACGAGGCGACGGCACAGATGCTGGCCGCGCGCTTCACCGAGGCGCTGAACATCGCGCGCGAGGCGGGCTTTTCCGACTGCACACCGGGACGTTTCCTGTTGCCGGGCGAGATGGCGGGTTCGCCGGTCCTGACCTTCGCGCCCTTGCCGGTGCCGGGCGGCAGCACGCCCCGCGGCAGTCTCTGGCGCGAGATGGAGCGCCGCTACGAGGCCTACAAGCGCGAGGTGGTCAAACCCTTCTTCCGCGATCATTTCTCGCGGATCGACCGGCAGGTGGTGCTGGTCGATGCGCTGGGGGCGATCCATGCGGGGCCGCGCGCGGTCGAGGATCTGCGCCGCGCGATGACCGAGATCCTCGGCGCCTTCCGGCCCGGGCGGAATGCCTGGCTCACGCGCTTCCTGATGGGCAAGCGGGTCGAGAAGATCCTCTTTGCCGCGACCAAGGCCGACCATCTGCATCATTCCCAGCATGCCCGGCTGACCTCGATCATGCAGGCGCTGATGAAGGAAGCCCGCCGCCGCGCCGATTTCGCGGGGGCCGAGACTGCGGCAATGGCCATTGCCGCGCTGAGGGCCACGGTCGAGGAAACCCGCGAGCAGCGCGGCGAAAGCTATGACTGCGTGCGCGGCACGCTGATGTCGACGGGGCGGCAGACCGCGCTTTACCCGGGCGAGCTGCCCGAGGACCCGGCGCTGTTGCTGGAACCGGCGCGGGACGGGGCCGAGGACTGGCTCGACGGCGATTACCAGGTCATGCATTTCGCCCCGGCCCGGCTGACGCTGAAACCGGGCGAGGGGCCGCCGCATATCCGGCTGGACAAGGCCGCCGAATTCCTGCTGGGAGACCGCCTGAGATGACCCGCCGCCCCGTCGTGTTCGACCTGGAGGACGAGGAGGCGGCGCCCGCGCGGCCCGCGCGCAGGCCCGATCTCCAGCCCGAGGCGTTCTCCGGCCCGCCGCCCCAGGACCCGCCGGTCAGCCCGGCCACGGCGCCGCCGGTGCCCGACGAGGACGAGGACCCGGCCCCCGAGGGGCGTGCCATGCAGACCGTTGCGGCGCTGGCCGCGCGGCGCCCCTCGCGGCTGGCGCGGTTCTTCTGGTCGTCCTTCGTCGCGCTTCTGGGCTTCGTGATCTCGGTCGCGGCCTGGAACTTCGTCTTCGGGCTGTTCGAGCGCAACCAGATCCTCGGCACCATCGCCCTGACGCTGGTCGGGCTGGTCGCGCTGGCCGTGCTGCTGATCGCTCTTCGCGAGATGGCGGCCTTCGCGCGGCTCAGGCGGCTCGACACGCTGCATCACGAGGCCGAGGCGGCCATCGGTGCCAATGACGTCAAGGCGGCCCGGGCGCTGGTCGACCGGCTGACGGGGTTCTATGCCGCGCGCGAGGACACCCGCTGGGGCCGCGCCCGGCTGGCCGAGCGGCGCGACGAGATCTTCGATGCCGACGGCCTGATGGGCCTTGCCGAGCGCGAGCTGCTTTTGCCGCTTGATGCGGCGGCCACCCGCGAGATCGAGGCTGCCGCGCGGCAGGTGGCGACGATCACTGCCATCGTGCCGCTGGCGCTGGCCGATCTGCTGACCGCGCTGACCGCGAATCTCAGGATGATCCGCCGTGTCGCCGAGATCTATGGCGGGCGGGGCGGCGTGCTGGGCTCGATCCGGCTGGCGCGCGCGGTGATGACCCATCTGGTGGCGACCGGCGCGGTCGCGGTGGGCGATGACATGATCGGCTCGATTGCCGGAGGCGGCATGCTGGCCAAGGTCTCGCGCCGCTTCGGCGAGGGCGTGGTCAATGGCGCCCTGACCGCCCGGGTCGGCGTTGCCGCGATGGAGGTCTGCCGACCGCTGCCCTTCCGCGAGGCGCGCAGGCCCTCGGTCAGCGCGCTGGTCAAGCGGGCGCTGACCGGCGTTTTCTCGCGCCCCGATTCCTGACCTGCACGTGACCGCCCAGGCCTGCGACCTGTCTCCGCGCCCCGGCCGATTAACCCTTGTTTGCTTGAGCTTGACGGTCGGACCGGGGTAGACTGGGGGCGGGCCCGGCGACCGGCCGGGCGAACCGGAGATCGAGCGCCATGACACACGCCTTTCCGGCGGCCCTTCTCGGGGCCGCATGCCTTCTTGCTGGCCAGTCCGCGACCGCGAGCACCGTCTACGGGATCGATTTCCCCGCGGGCGATATCTCTTTCGCGGACCGCGTCGTGAGTTTCACGCCGGGTTTCGGCTTTGGCGGCGGCGTGGCGCCCTGCACCGATGCCTCGAACGCGCTGGGCGTGGCCTCGGCCGGCCCCGACAGCTATCTTGGCGAATGCAACGGCTATGTGTCGCTGGGCGAGGGCGGCAGCTTGGTGCTGGGTTTTGACGACAACCTGCTGGTGCCTTCGGGCGATGCCGCGCCCGATCTGCAAGTCTTCGCTGGCGGCGACCATGACGAGCATTTCCTGGTCCTGATCGGGCTGGCGGGCAAGCTGGACGACTGGTTCGCGCTGACCGGCGCCGAAGGCTCGATCTTCCTCGGGGGCTCGATCGGCATCGACATCGATGCCGCGGCTGGGGTGATGCCCGGTATGGCGTTCTCGCGGGTGATGATCGTCGACCTGCCGCGCTACTGCAACACCGCGACCGGGGTGATGGAATGGAGCGTGGGCGAGGCCTGCGGCTTGGATATCCGCCATCTGCCCTATGACGGCCCCTGGGCGGGCGTCGACATCTACGGGTTGGGCGCGATCTCGACGGTTCCGGCGCCGATCCCGCTGCCGGCGGCCGGGCTGATGCTGGCGACCGCACTGGGCGGTCTGGCCGCGCTGCGTCGCCGCAGCAGGGGGTAGCGGCGCTTTACCTTGGTCCGGCCGCTGTCTATAGACACGGCATGCCTTGTTCTGTCCGGCCGATCCGTCGAATTACGGGCCCGGCGCTCTGATCCGGAGCGACCGGGCAAAGGCGCTTGACCCGTCGCGCCGAACTTTCCAGACATCATCAAGACCGTAATCCGGATCGCATTCCGAGGATTCCTGCCATGTGTGCCGATACACCCGACTATAAAGACACCGTCTTCCTGCCCGAGACCGATTTTCCGATGCGCGCGGGCCTGCCCGCCCGCGAGCCCGCCTGGCTGGAGCGGTGGGAGCGGATCGGCATCTACGACCGGCTGCGCGAAAAAGAGGGGCGGGCGCCGTTCACGCTGCATGACGGCCCGCCCTATGCCAACGGGCATCTGCATATCGGCCACGCCCTGAACAAGATCCTCAAGGACTTCATCGTCCGCAGCCAACAGATGATGGGCCGCGACGCGCGCTATGTGCCCGGCTGGGACTGCCACGGCCTGCCCATCGAGTGGAAGATCGAGGAACAGTACCGCGCCAAGGGGCTCGACAAGGACAAGGTCGATGTCGTCGATTTCCGCCAGGAATGCCGCCGCTTCGCCGAAGGCTGGATCGACGTCCAGCGCGAGGAGTTCAAGCGCCTCGGCGTCACCGGCAACTGGGCCGATCCCTATCTGACCATGAACTTCCATGCCGAGGCGGTGATCGCCGAGGAGTTCATGAAGTTCCTGATGAACGGCTGCCTCTATCAGGGCTCGAAACCGGTGATGTGGTCGCCGGTGGAAAAGACCGCGCTGGCCGAGGCCGAGGTGGAATACCACGACCATCAAAGCCACACGATCTGGGTGAAGTTCCCGATTGTTTCGGGGGCGTCCGAGGCGCTGGACGGCGCGCAGGTGGTGATCTGGACCACGACGCCCTGGACCATCCCGCAGAACCGCGCGGTCTGCTTCGGCCCCGAGATCGGCTATGGGCTTTACGAGGTCACGGCCACGCCCGAGGAATGCTGGGCGAAGGCTGGCGACCGCTTCATCCTTGCCGATGCGCTGGCCGAAAGCGTGCTCGGCGCGGCCCGGCTGACCCCGGACATGTGGACCCGCGTGGCCGATGTGTCCGCCGACGCGCTGGGCGCACTGACGCTCGCGCATCCCTTCCGCGGCGTCGAGGGCGGCGCGGGCGAGTGGGATTTCAACGTGCCGGTCCTGCCGGGCGATCACGTGACCGACGACGCGGGCACGGGCTTTGTCCATACCGCGCCCAGCCATGGCGACGACGACTATCAGATCGGCCTGAAATTCGGCCTGCCGATGACCTATAACGTGCTGGAGGACGGGTCTTTCCGGCCCGACCTGCCGCTGTTCGGCGGCGCGGTCATCATCCGGCCCGACGGCAAGGAGGGCGACGCCAACCGCCGGGTCATCGACACCCTGGTCGAGGTCGGTGCGCTGATCGCGCGCGGGCGGCTCAAGCACAGCTATCCGCATAGCTGGCGGTCCAAGGCGCCGCTGATCTACCGCAACACGCCGCAATGGTTCGCGGCCATCGACCACACGCTGGACGACGGCATGGGCACCTATGGCGACACGATCCGTCAGCGCGCGCTGGCCTCGATCGACCAGCTGGTGAAATGGACGCCGCAATCGGGCCGCAACCGCATCCATTCGATGATCGAGTCGCGCCCCGACTGGGTGCTGTCGCGCCAGCGCGCCTGGGGCGTGCCGCTGACCTGCTTCGTCAAGACCGGCGCCAAGCCCACCGATCCCGATTTCCTGTTGAAGGACCCCGCCGTCAACGCGCGCATCACCGCCGCCTTCGAGGCCGAAGGGGCCGATGCCTGGTACGCCCCCGGCGCCAAGGAGCGCTTCCTCGGCAACGATTACAACGCCGATGACTATACCCAGGTCTTCGACGTGCTGGACGTGTGGTTCGACAGCGGCTCGACCCATGCCTTCGTGCTGCGCGACCGCGCCGACGGCACGGCGGACGGCATCGCCGACCTTTATCTCGAAGGCACCGACCAGCACCGGGGCTGGTTCCATTCCTCGATGCTGCAGGCCTGCGGCACGCTGGGCCGCGCGCCCTATCGCGGTGTGCTGACCCATGGCTTCACGCTGGACGAGAAGGGCAACAAGATGTCCAAATCGCTCGGCAACACCATCGTGCCCGAGGAGGTCGTCAAGCAATATGGTGCCGATATCCTCCGGCTCTGGGTGGCGCAGACCGACTATACCAACGACCAGCGGATCGGCCCCGAGATCCTCAAGGGCGTGGCCGACAGCTATCGGCGGCTGCGCAATACCATGCGCTTCATGCTGGGCAACCTCGCGGGCTTCTCCGAGGCCGAGACGGTCGCGCCTGCCGACATGCCCGAACTGGAACGCTGGGTGCTGCACCGGCTGGCCGAACTGGATGAACGGGTGCGCGCGGGCTATGACGCCTATGACTTCCAGGGCGTGTTCCAGGCGCTGTTCAACTTCTGCACTGTGGACCTTTCGGCCTTCTATTTCGACATCCGCAAGGACGCGCTTTATTGCGACGCGGCCGACTCGGCGACCCGGCGGGCGGCGCGGACCGTACTGGATCTGCTGTTCCAGCGGCTGACGACCTGGCTCGCGCCGATCCTCGTCTTCACCATGGAGGATGTGTGGCTCTCGCGCTTCCCCGAGGATGAGGGCTCGGTCCATCTGCAGGATATCCCCGAAACGCCGGCCGACTGGCGCGACGAGGCGCTGGCGGCGAAATGGGCGGGCATCCGTCAGGTGCGCCGCGTGGTGACCGCCGCGCTCGAGATCCAGCGCCAGGACAAGGTGATCGGCGCCAGCCTCGAGGCCGCGCCGGTCGTGCATGTGCGCGATGCCGAAGTGCTGAAGGCGCTGAAATCGGTCGATTTCGCCGATATCTGCATCACCTCGGCGGTGCAGCTCAGCGGCGACCCGCGCCCGCAAGAGGCGTTCCGCCTGCCCGATGTCGATGGCGTCGGCGTGGTCTTCGAAAAGGCCGAGGGCGAGAAATGCGGCCGCTGCTGGAAGATCCTGCCCGATGTGGGCCAGCACGCACATCCGCAGACCTGCGGGCGCTGCAGCGCGGCCCTGGGCTGAGACGATGCGGGGGCCGGATCGACCCGGCCCCCATCCTTGTCGCCGGATCAGGCAGCGGCCCCCGAGAACAGCGCCTTGGTGTTCTGGAAGGTGGCAACGCCGGTCTGCAGCGCCAACTGGTCCTTGAAGACCGACCGGTCGAACGAGCTGTCGGTCTGGAACTCGCTCTGCAGCAGCCCGGTGGTCGAATCCGGCGGCGGCGTCTGGCGGTTGGCCGCAATGTCCGACCGGGCGGCCGCCTTGTCCTCATCGCCGACCGACACCGCCCGGTTGTCCGGATCGAGGAAGTCCGCGATCCGGCTCAGGGCGCTGTCCCGGGTCGAAGGCTGGCTGTTCCCCGTCAGATCGTAGGGGCCAGCGGCCTCTTCCGGAGACTTTGCGGCCTCGGTCTCGAGCTCCATCATGCTTTTCACGAGGTTCTCGGTGGCGCCTGGAGTTCCGAGGTCTTCCCTGCGCTTTTCCGGTTGGGACAGCGACAGAAGGCTATCGCCATTGGTATCGACATCCGACTTGGCGTTGGCGTCGATCAGGTTCGCGAGGCCGGTGCTGGCGACCTCGCCATAGGACAGGCCGCCATCCTTGTCCTTGTCGATCTGGCTCAGGATGTCCGTTGCGGACTGGGCCTGGCCGGAGGCGGCAGGCCCCTGTTGGCGGGAATCGATATGTAGCGCCTTGCGTGCTGCAGCGACGCCCCAGGCGGAGAAGTCGCCTGCGATTGGTGCGGTCATGGTCTCTCCTTCTGAGCAGACAGGTGGAGCCCCATGCTCGGAAGAAGAGGTTGGTCAAACCTGAACGGACCCCCTGCGGAAGCCCCGGGCGGGGCTGGTTTTTCCGCAGGATTTGTCCGGATTTGAAAGCGTCTGGCCGAAGGGTCCCGGGCGCGCGATGGGCCGTCGGGCAAACGGTCCTCGGGTGATCCCGAGACTCATGACGGGTACATTCCCCCGGCCATCAAGCCAGGGGGCAGGCGGTGGGACAAAGATGACGGCGCGGCCTCGGTCAGGCAACTTTTTCCGTCAGCATCCGCTGCATCGCGGTATAAAGCGCCTCGGCCTGGGTCGAGGCCTGGTCGGCCGACGAACCGGTATCGCTCAGGCTGGACAGAACGCCCTGAACGATCGATTCGGTCTGGCTGGGCGGCGGCGGCGGCGTGTCCGCGGCCAGATCGGCGGCGTCCTGCAGCAGAGTCAGCGCGGCCGAGGTCGCTGTGCCGCTGTCGGATTCCGACGTATCGTCGGTCGTCGTCAGGACCAGAGAGGACTCGGACTCGTCGCTTTCGTCACTTTCCTGGGCTTCGAGCAGCTTGAGAAGCGTTTCCTCCTCGGTCTTGGCGGACGCGGTGGAGGACTCCTGTGGCGGTGGCGGTGGCGGCGGGGCCTGCCGCGCCGCACCAAGCCCGGTCAGGGCCGAGCTGGTCATCGAGATATTCATGGCTGTCCTTTCCAGCAGTCACAATCGAGCGGGACCGCGTCGGGGGAGGGGGGACACGCTCCGGCTGCCGCCATTGAACACTCGAATGGTGGACCAAATGAGGCGGAAAGCTGGCATATGCCGACAATTTCCTCGATCCGGGGGCGACCCGATCCGGGCGCTCAGGCTTTCGGATGGGCCGCGTCGTAGACGTCCAGAAGCCGTGCCGTATCGACAGCCGTATAGGCCTGCGTGGTCGACAGCGAGGCATGGCCCAGCAGTTCCTGAATGGTCCTGAGATCGCCCCCCGCCGCCAGCAGATGTGTGGCGAAACTGTGGCGAAGCGCATGCGGCGTGGCCGAGGCGGGCAGGCCCAGCCGGGCGCGCGCGCCTTCCATCGCCCGGGCCACCATCCGCGGGTTCAGCGCCCCGCCGCGCGCGCCCCGAAACAGAGGCCCGTCGGGCACAAGATCGAACGGGCAGAGGTCCAGATAGGCGGCGACCGCCTCGCGCGCGGCCGGCAGGACCGGAACCAGCCGCTCCTTGCCGCCCTTGCCGCGAATCCGCAGCACGTCGGGCAGGGGGGCATCGCGGCCCCTGAGCCCCAGCGCCTCGGAGATCCGGAGCCCCGAGCCATATAGAAGCGTCGCCACCGCCGCGTCGCGCGCGGCGATCCAGGGCACCTCGGGGGTGTCGCCCAGATCGGCGATCACCGCCCGGGCCGCGTCCTCGGGCAGCGGGCGCGGCAGCTTGCGGGTGAATTTCGGCGCGCGCACCGACAGCACGGCGGTCGGCTCGAAGCCTTCGCGTCGGCCGAACCAGCGAAAGAAGCCCTTGACCGCCGACAGCGCCCGCGCCAGCGACCGCGGCCCCAGCCCGCGGCTGCGTTCATGTGCCATCCAGGCGCGCAGGTCGCGCAGCTCGATCCTGGCCAGCCGCGCGGGGCCTGCGGGCTCGCCGTCATACTCGGCCAGAAAGGCCAGAAAGCCCCGCAGATCGGTCGCATAGGCCCGGATCGTGGCCTCGGAGGCGCCGTCGATGGCGCGCTCCTCGGCCAGCCAGGCCTCGAGCGCGTCGCGCAGCGCCGGGCTGAGCGCGAGGCTCATGCCAGCCAGCGCCGCAGCACCCTTTCGACGGCATCGGCGAAGAACTCCATCAGGTCGGTGCCCTGATTGGGGGTGAACTGCTGCGGATCGGCCGACCCCAGTGCCAGCAGCGCGGGCAGCCGGGCCTCGCCCAGATCCAGCGTCAAAAGCGCTTCGGACCTCAGCTCGGCGGCGCGGCTGCCATAGATCGACTCGCAATGCGGCCCGGTGCGGCGCAGCACGATTCGGCGCGGCGGCCGGCTGGTGCCGTTTCCGGCATAGCTCCGGGCAAATCCCGCAGTCATCACCCGCACCGCGCCGCCGGGCGCGGCCAGCGCCGTCTCTGCCCGGTCGCCGTCGGTTTCCAGAACCAGCCGCACGCAATCGACGCGCAGGATCGCGGCCAGATCGTCGTCCAGAAGCCCCAGCAGGGTTTCGAAATCGGGCGCCTCCAGCAGGCGCAGCACCGCGCGGTGGATCTGGTTGGTGCCCGCGAGGTTTTCGTAGGCGGCGGCGATCACCGACCGGTGGGTCTCTTCCAGCCGGTCGAGCCGCGCCTCGAGCCGTTCCATCGCGATGCCGCGCAGATCGACGATGTTGGCGCCCATCATCTTGTCATTGGCCGCGACCAGGGCGCGCATCACGTCAGGGTCGTCGAGGATCACCTTGGGCTCGTTGATGATCCTCGCGCGAAGATCGTCCGCTATCGCTGCGGTGCTGCTCATGTTTTCTGCCTCGTATGTGTCGTGTTTTGAGGCAGGATACACCAGGCTCAGAGGATTTTCTGCCCCGTTTTTTGCCAGTCGGCCATGAATGCGGCGAGCCCCTTGTCGGTCAGCGGATGCGCGGCCATGGATTGCAGCACCGCGGGCGGCGCGGTCACGACATCGGCACCGATCTTGGCGGCCTCGCTGATATGGTTGACCGAGCGGATCGAGGCCGCGAGGATCTCGGTCTTGTAGTCGTAGTTGTTGTAGATCGTGCGGATATCGGCGATCAGGTCCAGACCGTCGAGGTTGATGTCGTCAAGCCGCCCGATGAAGGGCGAGACGAAGGTGGCACCGGCCTTGGCGGCAAGGATCGCCTGCGCGGCGGAAAAACACAGCGTGACATTGACCATGTGCCCTTCGCCGGAAAGCGTCTTGCAGGCCTTCAGCCCGTCCCAGGTCAGCGGCACCTTGACCGCGATGTTCGACGCGATCTGCGCCAGCTTGCGGCCTTCCTCGATCATGGCATCGGCGCCGGTCGCCACCACCTCGGCCGAGACCGGGCCGTCGACCAGGTCGCAGATCTCTTTCGTGACCTCGAGGATGTCGCGGCCCGATTTCAGGATCAGCGAGGGGTTGGTGGTCACGCCATCCACGATCCCCAGATCGTGGAGTTCGCGGATTGCCTCGATATCGGCGGTATCGACGAAGAATTTCATGAAAGCCTCCCCGGGCCTTGCTGCAATCGGTCGCGCCGGTGATAGCCGATGCGGGGCCGGGCCGAAACCCCGGCCGGGCGGGACGACGCCATGAGGGAGGTTTTTCCCGAAGGGGCGCGGGTGGGCGTGCTGACCGCGCAGCCGCTGGGCCGGGTGCTCGACTATCTCGCGCCCGAGGGGGGCTGCGGGCTTGGCGATTATGTCGAGGTGCCGCTGGGCCCGCGCCGGGTGATGGGGGTGGTCTGGGGGCCGGGCGAGGGCGGCTTCGATGCCGCGAAACTGCGCCGGGTCGGCCGCGTTCTGGACGCCGTCCCGATGCGGGACGAGATGCGGGCCTTTCTGACCCGGGCGGCCGACTACACGCTGACGCCCTTGTCGTTGATGCTGCGGCTTGCCACCCGGACGCCGGGCTTGGGCGAGGCGCCGGGCGCGCTTAGGGTTTACCGCCGGGGCGAGGGCCAGCCCGACCGGATGACCCCGCCGCGCGCCCGCGTGCTGGAGGTGCTGGAGGCCTTCGGCGGGCTGTCCTTCACCTTGTCGGAACTGGCGGCCGAGGCAGGGGTTTCGGCCGGGGTGGTCAAGGGGCTGGTGCCCTCGGGCGCGGTGCTGGAAGAGGATCTGCCGCGCGACCGGCCCTATCCCCGGCTCGATCCTGCGCGGCCCGGCAAGGCGCTGGCCGAGGATCAGGCTGCGGCCGCGCAGGCGCTGTGCGCGGGGATTGCCTCGGGGGGCTATGGCACGACGCTTCTGAAGGGCGTGACCGGTTCGGGCAAGACCGAGGTCTATCTCGAGGCCGTTGCCGCCTGCCTGCGGCAGGGCCGCCAGGCGCTTGTGCTTCTGCCCGAGATCGCACTGACCGCCGAGTTCCTGACCCGGGTCGAGGCCCGTTTCGGCGCGCGCCCCGCCGAATGGCATTCGGGCGTGACCTCGGTCGAGCGGCGCAGGCTGTGGCGGATGGCGGGCGAGGGCGCCGCGCAGCTTGTGGTGGGCGCGCGCTCGGCGCTGTTCCTGCCGTTTCAGGATCTTGGTCTCATCGTTGTCGATGAGGAGCACGACAGCTCCTACAAGCAGGAAGAGGGGGTTCTCTACAATGCGCGCGACATGGCGGTGCTGCGGGCCTCGCTTTGTTCGGCGCAGGTGGTGCTGGCCTCGGCCACGCCCTCGCTGGAAAGCTGGGCCAATGCCGATGCGGGAAAATACGCGCGGCTCGATCTGGCGGCGCGGTTCGGCACCGCGACCCTGCCCGAGATGGCCGCCATCGACATGCGCGCCGAAGACACGGCACCCGGGCGCTGGATCTCGCCCGCGCTCGAAGCCGAGGTTCGGGCGCGGCTCGGGGCCTCGCGGCAGTCGCTTCTGTTCCTGAACCGGCGGGGCTATGCGCCGCTGACGGTCTGCCGCGCCTGCGGCCACATGATCGGCTGCGATCATTGCGACGCGCGGATGGTCGAGCATCGCTTCCAGCAGCGGCTGGTCTGCCACCAATGCGGCGAGACGAAGCCCATTCCCGAGACCTGCCCCTCCTGCGGGGTCTCGGGCAAGCTGGCGCCGGTCGGCCCCGGGGTCGAGCGGCTGGCCGAAGAGGCGGTGGCGCTGTTCCCCGAGGCGCGGGTCGCGGTGCTGTCGTCCGACCTGTTCGGGTCCGCCCGCGCGCTCAAGGCCCAGATCGAGGCCATCGCGGGGGGCGAGGCCGATATCATCATCGGCACCCAGCTGGTCGCCAAGGGCCACAACTTTCCGCTGCTGACGCTGGTCGGCGTGATCGATGCCGATCTGGGCCTGCAGGGCTCGGACCTGCGCGCGGCCGAGCGCACCTTCCAGCTGATGCGCCAGGTCGCGGGGCGGGCCGGGCGCGGGGCCGAGCGGGGGCTGGCGCTGTTGCAGACCTATCAGCCCGAGCATCCGGTGATCCGGGCGATCCTGACCGGCGACGAGGAGGGCTTCTGGCGCGCCGAGGCCGAGGAACGCCGCGCGGCCGGGATGCCGCCCTATGGACGGATGGCGGGGATCATCCTCTCGGCGCCCGAGGCGAAACCCGCCTTCGATCTGGGCACGTGGCTTGCGCGCAATGACGGCGCGCTCAGGCGGGTGGGGGCGCAGGTCTTCGGCCCGGCGCCCGCGCCGGTCGCGCGCATTCGCGGCCGCCACCGGGTCCGGCTGCTGGTCAAGGCACCGAAGGGCGTGCCGCTGCAGGCCGCAATCGCCGACTGGATCGCGCCGGTCAAGCTGCCGCCGAACCTGCGGCTTGCGGTCGATATCGACCCGCAAAGCTTCATGTGAGGCTCAGACCGGGCGCGCGGCGCCGTGCGGCTGGTCGATCAGGTAATCGGTCGCCATCGCGCCGAGCCACATGCTGAACAGCGCGAGCCAGGCGGTCCCCGCGAAGATCGAGGCCCCGGTCACGCCCGCCCCGATGGAACACCCGCCCGCCAGCATCCCCCCGAAGCCCATCAGCGCCGCGCCGATCATCGCCTTGCGCATGTTGACCTCGGATTCGAAGCCCTGCAGCCGCAGATCGCCCCCGACCCAGGCGGCGGCGAAGGCCCCCAGGAACACGCCCGGCACCAGCCCGATGTCGAATTGCAGGACCGCCGGGCGTTCGAGGAAGAACATCAGCGTGTTGGCCGAGGGGCCGGTGAAGGTCAGGCTCTGGACCTGCACCGGATCGAAGGCGACCTGCGAGAGCCCGAAGGTCAGCACCCAGCCGACCGCCACGGCAAAGCCCACCCCGGCCCCGAAGACAAGCTTGCGGAACGAGATCCGGTTGCGCCGCGCCAGATACAGCGCCAGCACCGCGATCATCAGGCCAAGCCCCAGCCCGCTTTCGCGCGGCAGGCCGAACCCGCCCAGCAGATCGCTGTTGCGCCCGCCCGCCGTGACCCAAAGCCCCGCGATCCGGTCGCGCAAGGGCGCGAGCCAGCCATGCAGGCTCATCTGCCCGACCACGGCGAAGATCAGCCCCGAGACGACCGAGCGCAGGTTGCCGGTCGCGGCCAGCACCAGCATCCGTCCGGCGCAGCCTCGCGCCAGCACCATGCCGATGCCGAAAAGAAGACCCCCCGCGATCGCCCCCGACCACGAGCCCGGTACCGCCATGATCCGCGCATCCCCCGACCG
The DNA here is from genome assembly GCF_003314725.1 of Rhodovulum sp. BSW8. Lineage (NCBI taxonomy): Bacteria > Pseudomonadati > Pseudomonadota > Alphaproteobacteria > Rhodobacterales > Paracoccaceae > Rhodovulum > Rhodovulum sp. BSW8. Next base: position 121,463 of record NZ_QNVX01000012.1, on the reverse strand, counting down.
CATCAGGCCCGACAGCTCGGCCGCCTGGACCCAGACCAGCGCGGTCGAGAAGCACAGAAGCCAGACCGCCAGCCGGGCGCCAAGCTGGCCACGCGCGACCTCGACCGCCGCCGCGCGCAGGCAAAAGGCCGAGCGCTGCGCCGCGACCCCGAAAATCCCCCCGGCGATCAGGCCGAACAGTGCAGCTGTCGGTCCCTCGCCGATGCGCTCCACCAGCTGGACGATATCCATGCAGATCTCCTCTCTCCCTGGGCAAGGGTTCTGCCCCGGCCCGGCCCGGCCTGCCTTGATCTGGGTCAGCCCTTTACGGCCCGCGGGACGGGACCGGAATCGTCTCGCCAGACCGGGATTTCAGGGATATGGGGAAACGATGACCTTGCGTTTTTCCCCCCTCCGCCTCGATGCCGCCGGCACGCTGCCGCTCTGGCGGCGGCCGGTGTCGCTTCTGTTCGTGATGGCCTTCGCTATGCCGGTGGCCTTCGCCACCTGGTCGGCGCTTCTGAACAATTTCGTCATCGAGGCCGCGGGCTTCACCGGGGTCGAGATCGGCTGGCTGCACACCGTGCGCGAGGTGCCGGGCTTTCTGGCGATCGGGGTGATCGCGCTGATCCTGTTCATGCGCGAACAGGTGCTGGGGGTCGTGTCGCTGCTTCTTCTGGGGGCGGCGACGGCGGTCACTGCCTGGTTCCCTTCGCTGGGCGGCATTCTCACGATCACCATGCTGAGCTCGATCGGGTTCCACTACTACGAGACGGTGAACCAGTCGCTGCAGCTGCAATGGATCGAGAAGGACAAGGCGCCGCAAACCCTGGGTTGGCTGATGGCGGCGGGGTCGGCGGCGGCGCTTCTGGCCTATGGGCTGCTGGTCGTCACCTGGAAGACCTTCGATCTGTCCTACAATTTCGTCTATCTCGCCTCGGGCGGGTTCACGGCCGTCGTGGCGCTGTTCTGTCTCCTGGCCTATCCGCAATTCGAGGCGCCGAACCCGCAGGTCAAGCGGCTGATCCTGCGGCGGCGCTACTGGCTTTACTACCTGCTGCAATTCATGTCGGGGGCGCGGCGACAGATCTTCACGGTCTTTGCCGCCTTCATGATGGTCGAACGCTTCGGCTTCGAGGTGAACGAGGTCACCGCGCTGTTCCTGATCAACTTCCTGGCCAACATGGCTTTCGCACCGCTGATGGGCAAGGCGGTCGCGCGCTGGGGCGAGCGGCCGGCGCTGGTCTTCGAATATGCCGGGCTGATCTGCGTCTTCCTGGCCTATGGCGGGATCTACTATCTGGGCTGGGGCGTGGTGCTGGCCGCCACGCTTTACGTGATCGACCACATGTTCTTCGCGCTGGCCTTCGCGCTGAAGACCTATTTCCAGAAGATCGCCGATCCGGGCGACATCGCCCCGACCGCGGCCGTGGCCTTCACCATCAACCATATCGCGGCGGTCTTCCTGCCCGCGGCGCTTGGCTATCTCTGGGTGACCTCGCCGGGGGGCGTGTTCCTGCTGGCGGCGGGCATGGCGGCAACCTCGCTGGTGCTGGCTTTGATGATCCCGCGCCATCCCTCCCCGGGCAACGAGACGGTCTTGGCCCGCCTCGCCCCGGCGGCCGCCGAATAGCGTCATCGGGCGTCGCCGATCCGGGTCAACAGCGCCTCGACCGCGCGGCTGCGATAACGCCGGGGGTGGATCAGGACCGAAAAGGCCCGTTCAGGCCGTGCCGTCCAGTCCACCTCGCGAAACGAGATCCCGGCCGGGACATGGGCGGCGAGCGCGCCCGCCGAGAGGAAACTGGCATAATCGCTTTCGGCGACCACCGCGAGGATCGCCTCGTTCGACGGCAGTTCCATCGCGAGGCTCAGATCGGCCAGCCTCAGCCCCATCGCCGCCAGATGATCCTCGAAGGCCGCGCGGGTGCCCGAGCCCGGTTCGCGCACGACCCAGTCCTGCGCCAGATAGGCGGCGCGGTCGGGGGCGGGACCGGTCGCGAGCCGGTGGCCCCTACGGGTCACCAGCGCCAGCGCGTCGCGGTCGACCACCCGGGTCAGCAGGTCGGGGGCATCGACCTCGCCCTCGACAAAGCCCAGATCGGCGGTCCCCTCGGCCACCGCCCGGGCGACCTGGGCGCTGTTGCCGATCTTCAACGAGATCGCGACGCCGGGATGGGTTTCATGCAGCGCCGCCAGCCGGGGCGGCAGCCAGTAGGACCCGACGGTCTGGCTGGCCCAGATCCGCAGCCGACCCTGCATGGTCTGGCCCAGATCGGCCAGCATCAGCTCGGCCGCCTCGCTTTCGGCCAGCAGGGCGCGGGCGGTGTCCATGAAGCGCCGCCCGGCCTCGGTCAGCGCGATCCGACGCCCGACCCGGTCGAAAAGCCGGACCCGGTGCCGCGCCTCCAGCGCCGCCACCGCCGACGACACCGCCGACTGGGTCAGGTTCAGCGCCTCGGCGGCGCGGGTCACATGCTGGCGTTCAGCGACGGCCAGGAAGATGCGGATCTGCTCGAGGGTCATGGCATCGGTCTTACAGGCACGCTGATAGATTAGCAAAATCGAACGAAAGCATCCAAACAATCCGTTGGATAAAACGGTTGTGCCGGTCCAGCCTGCCGCCCACGGCAACGGAAAGGCAGACCCATGACCGACACCCCCCTCGACAGCGCCCCGCGCGGGCTGGCCCGGATCGACCGCGCCGGGCTTTTGCCCGGGCTCGCGCTGACCGGGGGGCTGGCGCTGGTGGCACTGGGGCTGCACCGCGCGCTGGGCATCCCCGCGCTCAGCCCGCTGGTGCTGGCGATGGTCATGGGCATGGCGATCCGCAACGGGATCGGCCCGGTGCCGCTGGCCGCCCCGGGCATCGCCTTCTCGCTGAAACGGCTGCTGCGGCTGGCCATCGTGCTGTTGGGGGTCCAGCTGACGCTGGGCCAGCTGGCGGCGGTCGGGCCGGTGGGGCTTGGGATCGTGGCGGTGACGCTTTGTTCGACCTTCCTCTTCACCAAGGCGATGGCGCGGCTTCTGGGGGTCCAGCGGCGGCTGGGCGAGCTGATCGCGGCGGGCACCTCGGTCTGCGGCGCCTCGGCGGTGCTGGCCTGCAACACGGTCACGCGCGGGTCGGACGAGGATGTGGCCTATGCCATCGCCTGCGTCACCGTCTTCGGATCGGCGGCGATGCTGAGCTTTCCGCTGATCGGGACCGCCTTGCATCTGACGCCTCAGGCCTACGGGCTTTGGGCGGGGGCCTCGATCCACGAGGTGGCGCAGGTCGTTGGCGCCTCCTTCGCGCTGGGCGATGCGGCGGGGCAGGCGGGGACGGTGGCCAAGCTGAGCCGGGTGATCTTGCTGGCCCCGCTGATCCTGGCGCTGGCCCGGGTCGGCCGGTGGCGCGGCCATGCCCCCGCCGACGGCGCCGCGCCGATGCCCTGGTTCGTGGTCGGGTTCCTGGCCATGGTCGGGGTCAACTCGGTGCTCGATCTGCCCGAGGCGGCGCAGCACGGGCTGGCCCTGACGGCTTCGTTCCTGCTGACCGTGGCACTGGCGGCGATGGGGCTGGAAACCGATATTCGCAAGCTCCTGCAAAAGGGCCTGCGCCCGTTGCTGCTGGGGGCGGCGGCCTCGGTCTTCGTGGCGGGCCTTGCGCTCGCGCTGGTGGTTCTGCTTTAGCGTCAAACCCGCGATCCGTTCAAAATTCCTTCAATTCCAGATCTGCCCCATAGGCGGCCGTCGCGGGCCGCCTATATCGTCTGTGGTGCAAAAGAACGGAGGTGCGAGCATGTTTTCCCTTCTGGGCCGAAAGACCGATATGGTGCGCGAGGACGAGGCTTTGAAAGGCCGTCCCGAGCCGATCGCCACCGCCGAGACCCATCACGTCTTCGGGCGGCCGCTGCAGGCGCCGGTTCCCGAGGGAATGCAGGAGATCGTCTTCGGCATGGGCTGTTTCTGGGGTGTCGAGCGGCTGTTCTGGAAGCTGCCGGGCGTCTGGATCACGGCGGCGGGCTATGCGGGCGGCTTTACGCCGAACCCCACCTATGAAGAGATCTGCACCGGCCGCACCGGCCATGCCGAGGTGGTGCGCGTGGTCTACGATCCGGCCGAGATTTCGCTCGACCGTCTGCTCCGCACCTTCTGGGAAGGGCACGACCCGACCCAGGGCATGCGTCAGGGCAATGATCGCGGCACCCAGTACCGGTCTGCGATCTATGTCCACACGCCCGACCAGAAGGCGGCGGCCGAGGCCAGCCTCGCGGCCTATCAGGCGCGGCTGAAGGCGGCGGGCCACCGCGCCATCACCACCGAGATCCGCGAGGCGCCGCCCTTCTTCTACGCCGAAGGCTATCATCAGCAGTACCTGTCCAAGAACCCGGGCGGCTATTGCGGGCTCGGGGGCACGGGCGTAAGCTGTCCGGGGGGAACAGGCGCCTGATCCGAGAGGCCTGATCCGAGAGGAAAGTGGGCACGCGCATTCACATCACCGGAGCCAGCGGCGCGGGCTGTTCGACGCTTGGGCGTGTGCTGGCCACGCGGCTGGCCTCTCAGGTCTTCGACAGCGACGATTTCTACTGGCGGCCCTCCGATCCCCCCTTCGCGGCCAAGCGGTCTCAGGCCGAGCGCGTCGCGCTGATGCAGGCGCTGTTCGTGCCGCGTTCCGACTGGATCCTGACAGGCTCGCTGGGCGGCTGGGGCGATGCGCTGATCCCGCGCTTCACCCATGTGGTGTTCCTGACCGTGTCGCCTGCCTTGCGGCTGGCGCGCCTGCGGCGGCGCGAGCGCCAGCGCCATGGTGCCGCGATCCAGCCCGGAGGCGCCATGGCCCATGCCTATCGGGCCTTCATCGACTACGCGATGGGCTATGACAGTCCCGATTTCACCGGCCGCAGCCGGGTCAAGCACGAGCTCTGGCTCGAGGAATTGCCCTGTCCGGTGATCCGGCTCGACTCCTCGGTCGCGCCCGACCTGCTGGCCGACCGGGTGATCGAGGCGCTTGACCAGACCGTCGGCGCGGCCTAGGCGCTGGGCCCTGATCCCAGCCCACCTGATCCCAGCCCATCCGAAAGGCCGCCCCGATGCCCACCTATTCCGCGCTGACCACGCTGACCGCGAAAGCGGCCGCCGACGCTCTGGCCGAGGCCATCGAGTCGCGGATGGACCCCGAACCCATCGGCGTCGGCGTCTTCGAGATCGAGGACGGCTCGGGCCTGTGGGAACTGGGCGCCTTCTTCACCGAGGCCCCCGACGAGGCCGGGCTGGCGCTTTTGGCGATGGTGCACGGGGCGCGGCCCTTCACCGTGTCCGAGGTGCCCGAGACCGACTGGGTCGCCAAGGTCCGGCGCGATCTGGCGCCGGTTCAGGCCGGGCGGTTCTTCCTTTATGGCAGTCACGATGCCGACCGCGTGCCCGAGGGGCCGGTGCCGCTGCTGATCGAGGCCTCGATGGCCTTCGGCACCGGGCATCACGGCACCACGCTGGGGTGCCTGCGCGCGGTCGACCGGTTGGCCGAGGCCGGGCTGGCCCCCGGTGCCGTGGCCGATATCGGCTGCGGCACGGCCGTTCTGGCGATGGCGGCGGCGCATCTGTGGCAGGTGCCGATCCTCGCCTCCGACATCGACCCGGTGGCGGTCGAGGTCGCCGAGGCCAATGTGGCGGCGAACGGGCTGGCGGGGCGCATCCGCTGCATCGAGGCGGCGGGGTTCGAGCATCCCGAGCTGGCAGCCGCGGCGCCCTACGGGCTGATCTTCGCCAATATCCTCAAGGCGCCGCTGATCGCGTTGGCGCCCGACATCGCGGCGCAACTGGCGCCGGGCGGGATCGCGATCCTGTCGGGGCTGCTGAACGAGCAGGCCGAGGAGGTGGCCGCAGCCTACGCGGCCTCGGGTCTCGAACTGGAGGGGGCGGAACAGATCGGCGACTGGACCACGCTTTGTGTCCTGAAGCGCAGGGCCTGAGCCGCAATATTGCCGCTTTCTCCCGGCATCATGGCCGAACTTGGCCGATGCGGGAGAGGGCGATGCAGGATCCCCAATATCGCGACTTCCAAAACCGGTTGCAGCGGGTGGCCGAGATGCACCGCTCGGGCCGCGCTTTCGAGACCGCTGACACATCCCGAATGGCCGCGCTGCGACGGCCGCGCCATGCCTTGAATCTTCCGCTGTGGCGGTCGCTTGGCGTCATGGCCGCGACGGTCACGCTGGTGAAGGTGGGTATCCTCGTCCAGATCGGCGCCCCGGCCTATGCCGAGCGTCTGGCCCAGGCCGAAAGCCGCACGCCGGTCGAGCGTGCGGCGGCTGCCGTCATGCGGGTCGACCCGGCGACGGGCTGGGTCGCGCGCGGGGTCTCGGCTTTGCTCGGCCGGGGGCGCTGACCGCCGCCGACCTGATCCGTTCCCTTGGCGCAGGGCGCGCCGATCTCACCGCAGAAGGGTGTCGATGTCGCCGCGGCAGAGGCCGATATCGTCGAGTTCCCGATCGCTCAGCCGCGACAGCGCCTTGCGCGTGCGGCGCAATTCGTCCCAGGCCTGAACCCGGGCGACAAGGGTGGTGACAAAACCCAAACGCGGGGCCGTCGCCAGCAGGCCGGCCGGTTGCGGATGCGAGAGTTCGAACATGGCCATCGTGAAGGTCCTTCCGTCGCTGCTGGTCGTTCGTCGACCGCATAAAAGCGCAGCTATTCGTCCGGAATGTGGTGCGCAAGCGGGCAATTATGCATGCGTCGCATGCGCTGGGCGCATGTCGGAAACGGGCGGCCAATTCCCCGTCATAAATGGGAAAAACCGCTTCCCCGTCTGGTCGCTTTCCGACCTCCAGAGGCCGTTTCCGGACTGCGGGCGCGGCCGGTGCCGCGATGGGGCATGAAACCGCCCGGCCGCATTCCGTCTGGCCGATGTTCGCTTTTCGTGCTACTGCGTCCGAAAAGCCACAAGAAATGGGGCAGCCATGCGTGTCTTGGGCATCGACCCGGGCCTTCGGAACACCGGTTGGGGGGTGATCGACCAGCGGGGCAGCCGACTCGGTCACATCGCGAACGGCATCTGCCACTCCTCGGGCGAGACCCTGGCCGAGCGGCTTTTGTCGCTGCACATCCAGCTGACCGAGATCGTTGCCCGCTACGCCCCCGAGGCGGCGGCGGTCGAACAGACCTTCGTCAACCGAGACGCGGCCGGCACGCTGAAGCTGGGGCAGGCGCGGGGCATCGCGCTGCTGGTGCCGGCGCAGGCCGGGCTCGAAGTCGGCGAATACGCGCCCAACGCGGTCAAGAAAGCCATCGTCGGGGTCGGCCATGCCGACAAGCGCCAGATCGACCATATGGTGCGGCTGCAATTTCCCGGCATCGAGATCGCCGGGGCCGATGCCGCCGATGCGCTGGCCATCGCGCTGTGTCACGCCCACCATCTGGCGGGGGGCGCGCGGCTGGCGGCGGCGCTGGCCCGGGCGGGCGCATGATCGGGCGGCTGGCCGGACGGCTGATCCACAAGGGCGCCGATCAGGTGATGATCGATGTCGGCGGCGTGGGCTATGTCGTGCATGTCTCGGACCGCACCCTGATGGGGCTGCCGGGGCCGGGCGAGGCGGTCGCGCTTTATACCGACCTGCTGGTCCGCGAGGATCTGTTGCAGCTTTACGGCTTTCCGACGCTGCATGACCGCGAATGGCACCGGCTTTTGATGGGGGTGCAGGGGATCGGGGCGAAGGCCTCGATGGCGATCCTCGGCACGCTTGGGGCCGAGGGCGTCGGCCGGGCCATCGCGCTGGGCGACTGGGGCGCGATCAAGGCCGCGCCCGGCGTCGGCCCCAAGATCGCCCAGCGCGTGGTCAACGAGTTGAAGGACAAGGCCCCCGCGGTGATGGCGCTGGGCGGCCGCCTGGCGCCCGAGCCCGCGGCCGGGGCGGTGATCGAGCCCGGCCCCGCAGCGCCGACGCCCGCGACGCGCCCGCAGGCCCCGGTTTCGACGTCGGTTTCGGCGCAGGCCGATGCCCTGTCGGCGCTGGGCAATCTCGGCTATGCTCCGTCCGAAGCCGCCCAGGCGGTGGCGCGGGCCGCGGGCGAGACCCCCGGGGCCGACACCAAGACGCTGATCCGCGCGGCGCTGAAGCTGCTGGCCCCCAAGGCGGACTGAAGGCTGACTGAATGACCGAACCCGACCCCATGCTGCGCCCCGAGGCGCGCCCCGAGGATTCCGACCGCGCGCTGCGCCCCGAGACGCTTGACGCCTTCATCGGCCAGGCCGAGGCGCGGGCCAATCTGCGGGTCTTCCTGCAAAGCGCGCGCCAGCGCGGCGAGGCGATGGACCATGCGCTGTTCCACGGGCCGCCGGGGCTGGGCAAGACCACGCTGGCGCAGATCGTCGCGCGCGAGCTTGGGGTGAATTTCCGCATGACCTCGGGGCCGGTGCTGGCCAAGGCCGGGGACCTTGCGGCGATCCTGACCAATCTGGAAAAGCGCGATGTGCTGTTCATCGACGAGATCCACCGGCTGTCTCCCGTCGTCGAGGAGATCCTCTACCCGGCGATGGAGGATTTCGAGCTCGATCTGGTGATCGGCGAGGGTCCGGCCGCGCGCACCGTCCGGATCGAGCTGCAGCCTTTCACGCTGGTCGGCGCGACCACTCGGCTGGGCCTGCTGACGACGCCCCTGCGCGACCGGTTCGGCATTCCGGTCCGGCTGCAATTCTATACCGTGCCCGAACTGGAAGAGATCGTGGCGCGCGGCTCGCGCCTGCTGGGCATTCCCGCCGATCCCGAGGGCATCCGCGAGATCGCGCGCCGCGCCCGGGGCACCCCCCGGATCGCCGGGCGGCTGTTGCGCCGGGTCGTCGATTTCGCGCTGGTCGAGGGCGACGGGCGCATCACCCGCAAGGTGGCCGACCATGCGCTGACCCGGATGGAGGTCGATGCGGTCGGGCTCGACGGCGCCGACCGGCGCTATCTCAGGCTCATTGCCGAGAACTATGGCGGCGGCCCGGTCGGCATCGAAACGCTCTCGGCCGCGTTATCGGAATCGCGCGACGCCTTGGAAGAAGTGATCGAGCCCTATCTCCTGCAACAGGGGCTGATCCAGCGGACGCCGCGCGGCCGGATGCTGGCGCAGAAGGCCTGGACGCATCTGGGTCTTGCGGCGCCGCGCCCGGCCGGGCAAACCGCCCAGACCGACCTGTTCGACGAAGGCGCCTGACGGGCCCCGGCTGCCGCCCCGTCTTGCGTTCCTGACGACGGCGGCCGCGACAGATGCCGAAAGGAGACCGAGATGACCCCCGAGGAGGTGACCGCGCTCTTTACCCGCTCCGAGGGCGACTATCTGTTCGCGCGCTGGGGACGGCCCATCGCGCCGGTGGTTTTCGGGGTCGACGACGCGACGCTGGCGACCTTCAAGGGCGCCTGCGAGGCGGTGGTTTCGCTGGCCGGGCACCAACTGACCGAAACCGACCCGGACCTCGGGTCCAACCTCATCGTCTTCTTCTTCGAGAACTGGCTGGAGCTGGTCCGGGTGCCCCATCTCGACCGGCTGGTGCCCGATCTGGTGCGCCGGGTCGGCCGGTTGCAGGCGGCGGGCGCAAACCAGTACCGGTTTTTCCGCTTCGACGAGGATGGCGCGATCCGCGCCGCCTTCGTCTTCGTGCGGATGGATGCGGATCTGGCCCGGGTTCCGGCGGAATCGATCGCGCTCAACCAGATGGTCCAGACGATCCTGCTGTGGTCCGACACCGCCTTCGCCGAGCGCAGCCCGCTGGCCCGCATGCCGGGCGGTACGCTGGTGTTGCGACCGGAGATTGCGGCGGTCATCCGGGCAGGCTATGACCCGGCGATGCCGACGGTCGCCCGGGATGCCAGCCACGCGCTGCGCCTCGCCGCCCGGATCGGCCGGACACTCGGGCAGACACTCGGGCAGACACTCGCGCAGGATACATGACCCACCGCTTTGCCGTCCGCGTCTATTACGAGGACACCGACCTTGCCGGCATCGTCTATTATGCCAATTACCTCAAGTTCATAGAACGCGGCCGGTCGGAATGGGTGCGCGGGATCGGGCTTGATCAGGTGCGGCTGAAGGCCGAAACCGGCATCGTCTTCGCGGTGCGCCGGGTCGAGGCCGATTATCTGAGCCCGGCGAAGTTCGACGACCTGCTGACGGTCGAGACCGATCTGGTGCGGGCGACGGCCGCGCGGCTGGTGCTGGATCAGGCGGTTCTGCGTGGCGACACGCGGTTGTTCGAGGCCCGGGTGACGCTGGCTGCGCTGGGTCCCGAGGGGCGACCGGCGCGGCTTCCGGCAGAGTTTCGCCGAAGCCTCGAAACCGGGTAGGCGAGGCCCCGCGCTGACGCGGTTGTGTTGGCAATCCCCCTTAAAACGCGCTAGCGTCCGGTGTAACGCGGGCCGGACGAACCGGCCCTTTCCAACGAGCAGGCAGAATGGATACCGATACCCTTGCGATGGCGCAGGAGATTGACTTCTCCTTGCTCGCCCTTTTCTTGCGCGCGACCATCACGGTCAAGCTGGTGATGCTGTTGCTGATCGTGGCCTCGTTCTGGTCGTGGTCGATCATCATCCAGAAGATCATCACCTACCGGAAGGCCCGGGCCGAGGCCGCGCGCTTCGACGAGGAATTCTGGTCGGGCGAGCCGCTGGACGAGCTGTTCGACAAGATCGGCCCCGAACCGCAGGCCGCGCCGGAACGGATATTTGCCGCGGGCATGATGGAATGGCGCCGCAGCCACCGTCAGGACGGCAAGCTGATCGCGGGCGCCGCCGCCCGGATCGACCGGTCGATGGACGTGGCCATCGCCAAGGAAACCGACAGCCTGAATGCCGGGCTGTCGTTCCTTGCGACGGTGGGCTCGACCGCGCCCTTCGTCGGGCTCTTCGGCACGGTCTGGGGCATCAAGCACGCCTTCGAACAGATCGCGCTGCAGCAGAACACCAACCTCGCCGTGGTGGCGCCCGGCATCGCCGAGGCGCTGGTGGCGACCGCGCTGGGGCTGCTGGCCGCCATCCCGGCCGTGATCTTCTACAACAAGCTGTCGGCAGACAGCGACCGGCTGGGCGGGGGCTATGAATCCTTTGCCGACGAATTCTCGACCATCCTGTCGCGCCAGCTGGACGCCTGAGCCATGGGTGGCAGCCTGACCCCTCGCAAAAGCTCGGGTGGACGGCGGGTGCGCGGCCACCGCCGCCATCCCGCGGCGATGTCCGAAATCAACGTCACGCCCATGGTCGACGTGATGCTGGTGCTGCTGATCATCTTCATGGTCGCGGCGCCCATGCTGACCGCGGGCGTACCGGTCGAATTGCCCAAGACCGCCGCCAGCGCGCTGCCCTCCGAACAGGAGGCTCCCCTGACCGTCACGCTGACCGCGGACGGCAAGATCGTTTTGCAGGAAACCGAGGTGGCCTCGGACGCGTTGATCCCGAAACTGAAGGCGGTGGCCGCCGAGCGCGAGGACGACAAGGTCTATCTGCGTGCCGACGGCGCCATCCCCTATGAACGTGTGGTGCAGGTGATGGGCGCGCTCAATTCCGCGGGCTTCCGCAATATCGGTCTGGTGACCGATACCGGCGGGCCGACCCTCGACGGGCGGAGCGAGTAGGGCCGCAACATGAACACCGGGACCTATATCTCGGGGGGCGCGCATCTGGGTCTGATCGCCTGGGTGATGCTGTCCGGGCTGTTCGACGCCCCGCCGCCGAAGCCGATGGAGGTGACCGACGTGACGATCCTGTCCGGCGACGAGTTCGCGGCGCTGACGGCTCCGGCCGCGGCGCCGACGCCGTCGCAGGAGGTCGACGCGCCGGAGGCCCCGTCGCTGCCGCGCTCGCCGCGTCCCGCACCCGCGCCCGAGGCGCGCCCCCAGCGTCCCGAACCGCCCCCGCCGCAGGCCGCGGCCGAGCCCGACACCGCGCCCGAGGCGCTGGAGCCGCCCGCCGAGGCCGATGTGGCAGAGACCGTGACCGCGCCCGAGGCGCCCGAGATCCCCGAAGCCCCCGAGGCGCCGGTGACCGATACCGCGCCGCCGCGCCCCTCGACCCGGATCGCGCCGGAACCTTCGGCGCCGCCGCCCGAGGACGCGGTCGTGGCCGAGCAGCCGTCCGAGGCCACCCGCCCCGATCCGGCCGCCGAGCGGCCCACGCCCGAGGCCGACGAGGCCGCGCCCGAAGAGGCCGCCACCCAGACCGTGACCGAGGCCGAGGAACGGCCCGAGACCGGGCTGGCCATGGCCTCGTCGCCCCGGCCCCGGAACCGCCCGAACCGGCCCGCAGCGCCCCCGCGCGAGACCCCGCCGCCCGCAGAGACCGCCGCCGCACCTCAGGCCCCGGCAGAGCCCGATGCCCCCGCCGAGACCGCCTCGGAAGAGGACAGCCTGGCCGATGCCGTCGCGGGCGCCGTTGCCGATGCGCTGTCGGAGCCCGCCGCCGCCCCCGAGGGCACCGGCGGGGCCGGGCGCGCGGCCAGCGGCCCGCCCCTGACCGCGGGCGAACGCGATGCGCTGCGCGTGTCGGTCTCGCGCTGCTGGAACGTCGGTTCGCTCTCGACCGAGGCGATGCAGACCTCGGTCGTTCTCGGCGTGGACATGGAAGAGACCGGAAAGCCCAATATCGGGTCGATCCGGATGATTTTCTGGACCGGCGGATCGGAATCCGCCGCACGCCAGACCTACGAATCGGCGCGCCGCGCCATAGTGATGTGCGGGTCGTCGGGTTTCCCGCTGCCGGTCGAGAAATACGACCAGTGGCGTCAGATCGAGATGACCTTCGACCCCGGAAAGATGAGGATTCGATGATGCTGCGCCTTCTGACCGCAATCCTGGCGCTGGTCCTTGGACATGCCGCGCTGCCGGCGCAGGCTCAGAACGGTCCGCTGAGGATCGTGATCGACGAAGGGGTGATCGAGCCCTTGCCCTTCGCCGTGCCCGAATTCGTGGCCGAAAACGCGGCCGCCGCCGAATATGCGCAGAACATCACCCGCGTGATCGCGGCCGATCTGGAAGGCACCGGGCTCTTTCGCGAGATCCCGCGCGAGGCTTTCCTGTCGACGGTCACGAGCTTTGCCAGCCCGGTGCAATATGCCGACTGGAAGGCGATCAACGCCCAGGCGCTGATCACCGGCGCGGTCAGCGTCGACGGCTCGGGGCGGCTCAGCGTCAAGTTCCGGCTGTACGACGTCTATGCGCAGGCGCCGCTGGGCGACGGGCTGCAATTCGGCGGCGCGACCGGCAGCTGGCGCCGGGTGGCCCACAAGGTGGCCGACCAGGTCTATGCGCGGATCACCGGCGAGGGCGGCTATTTCGACAGCCGCGTCGTCTTCGTGGCCGAGCGCGGCCCCAAGAACGAACGCGCCAAGCAACTGGCGATCATGGATTACGACGGCGCCAACATGCAGGCGCTGACCGACGCCAATTCCATCGTGATCGCGCCGCGTTTCTCGCCCACGGGCGACCGCGTACTTTATACCAGCTATGAAAGCGGCTTTCCCCGGATCTACCTGCTGGACGTGGCCACCGGCCAGCGCCGGGTGCTGGACGATCAGCCCGGCACCATGACCTTCGCGCCGCGCTTTGCCCCCGACGGCCGGCGGGTGCAGTTCTCGCTGTCCCAGGGGGGCAATACCGACCTTTACGAGCTTGACCTGCAATCGGGTCGCCGCAGCAGGCTGACCGACGCGCCCTCGATCGAGACCGCGCCCAGCTTTTCGCCCGATGGCAGCCAGATCGTGTTCGAGTCCGACCGCTCGGGCACGCAGCAGCTTTACGTGATGCCAGCGAATGGCGGCGAGCCGCGCCGGATCTCGTTCGGGCAGGGGCGCTATGGCACTCCGGTCTGGTCGCCGCGTGGCGATTACATCGCCTTCACCAAGCAGAATCAGGGCCGGTTCCATATCGGCGTGATGCGGACCGACGGGTCCGAGGAACGCCTGCTGACCGCGTCCTTCCTCGACGAGGGCCCGACCTGGGCGCCGAACGGCCGGGTGATCATGTTCACCCGCGAAACCGCCGGCGCGGCCGGGGCGCCGGGGCTTTACACCGTCGACATCACCGGGCGGAACCTGCGCAAGGTCCCTTATCAGGGACAGGGCTCCGACCCGTCCTGGTCTCCGCTTCAACCCTGAGACCCGAAAGACGCGCCCGGAGCCCCGGGCGCGTTTCCCTCATCCAATGCCGCTGGTAGGATGGCCTTGCCGGCGACGATCCGAAAAAAGGATTTCCTGAATGACCCGCATTACCACGTCGATCCTGCTGATGACGGCGCTTGCCGTGTCTGCCTGTTCGAATGCCGACCGCTTCGGGTCGGCCAGTGGCGCCGGGGGCGCCGGAGGGGCCTATGGCGCCAATGGCTCGCCCAGCGACCCGACCTCGGTGGCCTATTTCAACCAGACCATCGGCGACCGCGTGCTGTTCCTGGTCGACCAGAGCACCCTTTCGCCCGACGCAACCGTCACGCTGGACGGCCAGGCCAACTGGATGAACCAGAACACCGCCTATTCGGCCACCATCGAGGGCCATGCCGACGAACAGGGCACCCGCGAATACAACCTTGCGCTGGGCGCCCGCCGCGCCAATGCGGTCAAGGAATACCTGGTCTCGCGCGGCGTCTCGCCGAACCGGCTGCAGACCGTGACCTACGGCAAGGAACGCCCGATCGCGATCTGTTCGGAGGAATCCTGCTATGCCAAGAACCGGCGCGCGGTGACCGTGCTGGCCGCGGGCGCGGGGTTCTGAGGAGGACGCGATGATGCGGATTGCGGCGCTTGCCCTGACGGTGGCTCTGGGGCTGGCGGCGGGCGGGCCCGCCTCCGCCCAGTCGCGCGACGAAACCCTGGCGGATATCCGCCAGGAACTGACGGTGCTGAATGTCTCGGTGCAGGGGCTCAGGCGCGAGCTGTCGACCACCGGCGGGGCCATGGGCTCGGCCGGGGGCGGCTCGGCCCTGCAGCGGCTCGACGCGATCGAGGAACAGCTGCAGCGTCTGACCTCGAAGACCGAGGAACTGGAACACCGCATCCAGACGGTTGTCGATGACGGCACCCGCCGGATCGGCGATCTGGAATTCCGGCTGGTCGAGCTTGAGGGCGGCGACGTCTCGAAGCTTGGTCAGACCTCGACGCTGGGCGGCGGGTCGGTCTCGGCCGCGCCCGCCCCGATGATCACGCCGGCGCCGGACGCGGCCGACGGGATGGAACTGGCCATTGGCGAGCGTGCCGATTTCGACGCCGGCAAGGCCGCGCTCGAGGCCGGTCAGAACGCCCAGGCAGCCGAGATCTTCGCCCGGTTCGGCGACACCTATCCGGGCAGCCCGCTGGCGGGCGAGGCGCAGTTCCTGCGTGGCGAGGCGCTGTCGGCCTCGGGCGACACCTCGCAGGCCGCGCGCGCTTATCTGGAAAGCTTCTCGGGCAGCCCTTCGGGGCCGCGCGCCTCTGCGGCCCTTCTGAAGCTTGGGCTTGCGCTCAAGGACCTGGGCCAGACCCGTGAAGCCTGCGTGACGCTTGGCGAGGTGCGGACGCGCTTTTCGGGCTCGGGCGAGGCGCAGCAGGCGGGGGCTGCGATGGCCTCGGCCGGGTGCAACTGAGCCCGGGCGCCGCGGCGCTGCAGGCGGCGCTGGGCCGGGCCTGTCCCGGCGCGGCGCCGCTGGCCGTCGCGGTCTCGGGCGGCGGGGATTCGCTGGCACTTCTGCTGGCGGCGACGGCGGCGCGGCCCTCGGGTCCGCCGGTCCTGGCTGTCACCGTCGATCACGGGCTCCGCCCCGAGGCGGCCGACGAGGCGCGGAGCGTGGCCGCGATCTGCGCGCGCCTCGGGGTCCCCCACAGCACACTTGTCTGGCAGGGCTGGGACGGCCGCGGCAACCTGCAGGATGCCGCGCGGCGCGCGCGGATGCGGCTGATCGCGGACTGGGCCCTGGCGCGGGGCATCGACCGCGTCGCGCTTGCCCATACTCGCGACGACCAGGCCGAAACCGTGCTGATGCGGCTTGCGCGCGGTGCCGGGGTCGACGGGCTGGCGGCGATGGCGACCGAACGGCAGGCGCTGGGCGTCACCTGGCTGCGCCCCTTCCTCGATATCCCGCGCGCCGATCTGCGCGCCTTTCTGACCGAGCGCGGGCAGAGCTGGGCCGAGGATCCCTCGAATGACGACCCGCGCTTCGACCGGGTCCGGGTGCGGCAGGCGCTGGCGCTGCTGGCCCCGCTGGGGATCGACGCCGAGGGGCTGGCGGCGACGGCCGCCCGGCTGGGTTCGGCCCGTGCCGCCCTTGACGCCTGCACCGCCGAGGCCGCCGCGCGGATCGCTGTGGAGGAGGCGGGCGATGTGGTGCTGGACGAGGCCGCCCGCGTGGCCCTTCCCGCCGAGATCGGGCGGCGGCTGTTGTTGGGCGCGCTGGCCTGGGTTTCGGGCGCCGACTACCCGCCCCGGGCCGGGGCGCTGGCCGCCACACTTGCCCGTCTCGAGATCGCGCCGCGCACCACGCTGCAGGGCTGTCTTCTGATCCGCGAGGCCGGGCTGCTTCGGATCGGGCGCGAGCTAGCCGCGGTGGCGGGGCTGTCCGCGCCTATCGGTACGCTGTGGGACGGGCGCTGGCGCCTCGCGGGGCCGGCTACGGGGGGCGAAGAGATCCGGGCGCTGGGCGAGGCGGGGCTTGCGCTGTGCCCCGACTGGCGCGCGACCGGGCTGCCACGAAGCTCGCTTTTGGCCTCGCCCGCGGTCTGGCGCGGCGGAACCCTGGTGGCCGCGCCTCTGGCCGGACACGGAACGGACTGGACCGCGACGGTAAACCGTCCTTTCAGGACCCGGCTACTCTCGCATTGAACATGCGGCCTCAATCGCTATCTTAGGCCAATGGCCGGGAGCCCTTCGCCCGGCGGACCGAAATTCAAGGAGTACGCCTTGGGCAACGCGCGACAAATCGCCTTCTGGGTCGTCCTGTTCCTGCTGATCCTGGCCCTGTTCAATCTGTTCAGCGGCGGGCAGGGGACGATGTCCTCGCACACCATCAGCTATTCCGAGTTCCTGCGCAATGTCGATGCGGGCGAGGTTTCCAGCGTCACGCTGGACGGCGAGCGCGCGGTGATCCGCGAGTCCGACGGCTCCACCGTCACCGCAATCGTGCCGCGCGGCACCGACGTGACCGAGCAATTGCTGGCCAAGAACGTCGATGTCCGCGCCGAGCCGCAGGAACAGAACGGGCTTCTGGCCTATATCGGCACGCTTCTGCCCTTCATCATCCTGATCGGCATCTGGATCTTCCTGATGAACCGCATGCAGGGCGGCGGGCGCGGCGGCGCGATGGGCTTCGGCAAGTCCAAGGCCAAGCTTCTGACCGAAAAGCATGGCCGCGTCACCTTCGACGACGTGGCGGGCATCGACGAGGCCAAGGAAGAGCTGGAAGAGATCGTCGAATTCCTGCGCAACCCGCAGAAGTTCAGCCGTCTCGGCGGCAAGATCCCGAAAGGCGCGCTGCTGGTCGGCCCGCCCGGCACCGGCAAGACGCTGCTCGCGCGCGCCATCGCCGGCGAGGCAGGTGTGCCCTTCTTCACCATCTCGGGCTCGGACTTCGTGGAAATGTTCGTGGGCGTCGGCGCCAGCCGTGTGCGCGACATGTTCGAACAGGCCAAGAAGAACGCCCCCTGCATCGTCTTCATCGACGAAATCGACGCCGTGGGCCGGTCGCGCGGCGTGGGCTATGGCGGCGGCAATGACGAACGCGAACAGACGCTGAACCAGCTTCTGGTCGAGATGGACGGCTTCGAGGCCAACGAGGGCATCATCATCGTCGCGGCCACCAACCGCCCCGACGTGCTGGACCCTGCGCTGTTGCGTCCCGGCCGGTTCGACCGCCAGGTGCAGGTGCCGAACCCCGACATCAAGGGCCGCGAGAAGATCCTGGGCGTTCATGCCCGCAAGGTGCCGCTGGGCCCCGATGTGGATCTGCGCATCATCGCGCGCGGCACGCCGGGCTTTTCGGGCGCGGATCTCGCGAACCTCGTCAACGAAGCGGCTCTGATGGCCGCGCGCGTCGGTCGGCGTTTCGTGACGATGGAAGATTTCGAGAACGCCAAGGACAAGGTCATGATGGGCGCCGAGCGGCGGTCCATGGTCATGACCGAGGACGAGAAGAAGCTGACCGCCTATCACGAGGGCGGTCATGCCATCGTCGGTCTCAATGTCCCGCAGCACGACCCGATCCACAAGGCCACGATCATCCCGCGCGGCCGCGCGTTGGGTCTGGTGCTCAGCCTGCCCGAACGCGACCAGCTGTCGGTCAGCTACACCAAGTACAAGTCCAAGATCGCGATGGCGATGGGCGGGCGCGTGGCCGAAGAGCTGATCTTCGGCAAGGAGAACGTGACCTCGGGCGCGTCCTCGGACATTCAGCAGGCGACCCGGATCGCCCGGGCGATGGTCACGCAGTTCGGCTTTGACGACGAGTTGGGCTATGTCGATTATGCCAACGAGCAGGACAGCTATCTGGGGTCCTATAACAGCGGGCCGAAGCATTCGACCGCGACCCAGAAGATCATCGACGACAAGGTCAAGGCGCTGGTCGACGAAGGCTATCAGACCGCCAAGCGCATCCTGACCGAAAAGCGCGAAGATCTCGAACGGCTGGCCCAGGGGCTTCTGGAATACGAAACCCTCACCGGCAGCGAGATCGCCAAGGTGATCGCGGGCGAGCCGCTGAACCGGGGCGATGACGACACGCCGTCCTCGACAGGCGGCGACACGCCCTCGGTCACGGCGATCCCGAAGACCAAGCCCCGGCCCAAGTCGGGCTTTGAACCCGAGCCGCAGGCGTGAGCCCTCACGGCTTTGAAGACTGGAACCCCGGAACCTACGCAAGGTTCCGGGGTTTGCGTTTGCGCCCGGCGCTGGATCTGCTGGCGCAGGTACCCGAGCTGCCCGAGGGCGGCGTCGTCGATCTGGGCTGCGGCAATGGCGCGGTCGCGGGCGCGCTGCGCATGCGGTTTCCGCGTGCGACCCTGACCGGGGTCGACAGCTCGCCCGCCATGCTGGACGAGGCCCGCGTCCCGGGTCTTTACGACCGTCTGATCGAGGCCGATGCCGCAACCTGGACCCCCGAGGCGCCGGTCGCGCTGATCTTTTCCAACGCGCTCTGCCACTGGCTGCCCGATCATGCCGGGCTTTTCGCGCGCCTGGCGAGCGCGCTGGGGCCGGGGGGCACGCTGGCGGTGCAGATGCCCCGCCAGTTCGCCGCCCCCTCGCATGCTCTGATGCGCGAGATCGCCGCGCGCTGCTTTCCCGACCGGTTCGACTTTTCCGGCTGGGTGCCGCCGGTCGCCGAAGCCGCGGCCTATGCCCGGATTTTGGCGCCGCTGGGCACCGTTTCGGCCTGGGAGACGTCCTATGTGCAGCGGCTCGACCCCGCGGCCGACGGCCATCCGGTGCGCCGCTTTACCGAGGCGACGGCGTTGCGCCCCTTTGCGGCCAAGCTCGACGGCGACGAACTGGCCGCGTTTCTGACCGAGTACGAGACCGCGCTGGACCTGGCCTATCCCGCCGCGCCGGATGGCAGCGTTCTCTTTCCATTCACCCGCGTATTCTTCACCCTCACCGTCTGATCGTCGAGGGTTCTGGCCCTCGCCGGGTGCAGCCGCTATCTGTTGGCAAAACGGAAAACGCGGGAGGATCGGCCATGGCCCCGAAGACGGATATCGAGATCGCACGCACCGCCGAAAAGCGCCCGATCCAGGAGATCGGCGCCAAGCTGGGCATTCCGCCCGAGGCGCTTCTGCCCTACGGCCACGACAAGGCCAAGGTCACGGCCGAGTTCATCGCGGGCCTCGAGGACCGGCCCGAGGGACGGCTGATCCTGGTGACCGCGATCAACCCGACGCCTGCGGGCGAGGGCAAGACGACGACCACGGTCGGCCTTGGCGACGGGCTGGCCCGGCTGGGCCACAAGACGGCGATCTGCATCCGCGAGGCCTCGCTGGGCCCCTGTTTCGGCATGAAGGGCGGCGCGGCCGGCGGCGGCTATGCCCAGATCGTGCCGATGGAGGACATGAACCTCCATTTCACCGGCGATTTCCACGCGATCACGGCGGCGCATAACCTGCTGGCCGCGATGATCGACAACCATATCTACTGGGGCAATGCGCTGGGCATCGACCAGCGCCGGGTCACCTGGCGCCGGGTGATGGACATGAACGACCGGGCGCTGCGCGACATCGTCTGTTCGCTGGGCGGGCCGTCGAACGGCTATCCGCGCGAGACCGGGTTCGACATCACCGTCGCCTCCGAGGTCATGGCGATCCTGTGCCTGGCCACCGACCTTGCCGATCTGCAGCGGCGGCTGGGCGAGATCATCATCGGCTATACCCGCGACCGGGCGCCCGTGCATGCGCGCGAGCTGAAGGCCGACGGGGCGATGACGGTGCTGCTGCGCGACGCGATCCAGCCCAATCTGGTTCAGACGCTGGAACATACCCCCGCCTTCGTCCATGGCGGTCCCTTCGCCAATATCGCCCATGGCTGCAACTCGGTCATCGCCACGCGCACGGCGCTGCGGCTGGCCGATTACGTGGTGACCGAGGCAGGGTTCGGGGCCGATCTGGGCGCCGAGAAGTTCATGAACATCAAGTGCCGCAAGGCGGGGCTTGCGCCCGCGGCGGTGGTTGTGGTGGCCACGGTCAAGGCGCTGAAGATGAATGGCGGCGTCGCCAAGGACGATCTGAAGGCCGAGAATGTGGCGGCAGTCCGGACGGGCTGTGCCAATCTCGGCCGCCATATCGAGAATGTCCGGTCCTTCGGGGTGCCGACAGTGGTCGCCATCAACCATTTCGCGGGCGATACCGAGGCCGAGATCGCTGCCGTGCAGGACTATGTGCGCGGGCAGGGGACCGAGGCGATCCTGTGCCGCCACTGGGCCGAGGGCGGCGCAGGCATCGAGCCGCTGGCGCGCAAGGTCGTGGCGCTGGCCGAGACCGACCATCACAGCTTTGCGCCGCTTTATCCCGACGAGATGGGTCTCTTCCACAAGATCGAGACCATTGCCCGCCGGATCTACCGCGCCGATCACGTGGTGGCCGACCAGAAGATCCGCGACCAGTTGACCGCCTGGGAAGAGGCGGGCTATGGCCATCTGCCGGTCTGCATGGCCAAGACCCAGTATTCCTTCTCGACCGATCCGGCGCTGACCGGCGCCCCCGAGGGCTTCGACGTGCCGGTGCGCGAGGTGCGGCTGGCGGCCGGGGCGGGCTTCGTGGTGGCGATCTGCGGGCGGATCATGACCATGCCCGGCCTGCCGCCCGAACCCGCGGCCCATTCCATCGGTCTGAATGCCGAGGGCCAGATCGAGGGGCTGTTCTGAGGCGCTGCCGCATTGCGGCGCGCGGGCAGGCGGGGTAACACGCGAACCAGACGTAACGGAAGTCGAGAGGCCCCATGATCCCCCCCCAGACCTGCCGCAGCATGGACGAGCTTCGCCCCCAGATCGACGCGCTCGACGCGCGTCTGGTCGGGCTTCTGGCCGAGCGCGCCCGCTATATCGACCGCGCCGCCGAGTTGAAGGCCGCCGCGGGTCTGCCTGCGCGGATCGACGACCGGGTCGAGGAGGTGGTGGCCAATGTCCGGGCGCGGGCCGGGGCAGAAGGGCTCGACCCCGATCTTGTCGAGACGCTGTGGCGGACGCTGATCGAATGGTCGATCGGGCGCGAAGAGCGGGCCCTGGGGGCCAAGGAGGTACGGGGATGACTGCGACACGCATTGACGGCAAGGCCTTTGCCGCCGGGATCCGCGAGAAGGTCGCGGCCCATGTGGCCCGGCTGAAGGCCGATCACGGGCTGACCCCCGGCCTTGCCGTGGTTCTGGTGGGCGAAGACCCGGCCAGCCAGGTCTACGTCCGCAACAAGGGCGAACAGACCCGCGAGGCCGGAATGGCCTCTTTCGAACATCGCCTGTCGGTCGACACCTCCGAGCCGGACCTGCTGGCGCTGATCGACCGGCTGAACGCGGACCCCTCCGTGCACGGGATTCTGGTGCAACTTCCGTTGCCGGCGCATATCGGTGAGGCCAAGGTCATCAATGCGATCGACCCGGCCAAGGATGTGGACGGCTTTCACATTTCGAATGTCGGGCTGCTGGCGACGGGGCAGAAGTCGATGGTGCCCTGCACCCCTCTGGGCTGTCTTCTGATGCTGCGCGATACTCTGGGTTCGCTCTCGGGGCTGAACGCCGTCGTCGTCGGGCGCTCGAACATTGTCGGCAAGCCGATGGCCCAGCTGCTGCTGGCTGACAGCTGCACGGTGACCGTCGCCCATTCGCGCACCCGCGACCTGCCCGAGGTCTGCCGTGGCGCCGATATCCTGGTGGCCGCCGTGGGGCGCCCGCAGATGATCCCGGGCGACTGGGTCAAGCCCGGCGCGACGGTGATCGATGTCGGCATCAACCGGGTTCCCGCGCCTGAAAAGGGCGAGGGCAAGACCCGGCTGGTCGGCGATGTCGATTTCGCCAGCGCGGCCGAGGTGGCGGGCGCCATCACGCCGGTGCCGGGCGGGGTCGGTCCGATGACCATTGCCTGCCTGCTGGCCAATACCGTGACCGCCTGCTGCCGCGCCAACGGCCTGCCAGAACCCGAGGGCCTGACCGCCTAAAGCGGGATTGGCACCATCGTCCCGGTGAAACTGGCCACATGGGTCCGACCCTGGCCGGGACGGTCGCCGGTTTCGGCAAAGACCTCGGAGCGGACGACGAACAGCCGCCTGCCGGTCTTGACCACCGATCCGGTCGCGATCAGCCGGTCGCCAAGCGCCGGGGCCAGCAGGTGGATGCCGGCCTCGCTGGTCAGCACGTCATGGTCGGGCGGCATCAGGCTCAGCGCCGTGTAACCCGCGGCGCTGTCGGCCAGCGCGAAGGTGAAGGCGGCATGGGCCGCCCCGATCTGCTGGCCGAACTGGGGCCTGATCGGCGCCGAGATCGCCACGGTTCCCGGTGCGACCGATACCAGCCCGGCCCCAAGGGTCGACATCATCGCCTGCCGGGCGAAACTCTCGCGGACGATGGCCTCGAAGTCTGGATTTCTGGGCGCGTGCTGCATGGACTCTCCCTGCACCGGTACGGGATCGACGCTAGCTTGGGCGATCTTCGCTGTCACGCCCGCATGGGCAGGGCCAGCGCCTTCGGCCCGGTCAGGATCGCCAGCGCATCGGCGCCCATCAGCGCGTCCAGCACCGGGGCGTGCGTCGCAAGCCCGCCCGTATAGGCGCCGAAGGCGGGCAGGATCGCGCGCCTGCAGTCGACCAGGAAACAAGGCCGTGCCACGCTCTGCCCGCCCAGCCGCCGCCGCATCTTCGGGTGATAATGCCCCGAGACCTCGCCCTCGGCCTCTCGCTCGGCGATATGGCGAAACCTGAGCGGCCCCAGCGCCAGCTCTGCCAGGGCAGTGCCGCCCAGATCGGGCGGGGCCGGGTCGTGATTGCCCGAGATCCAGATCCAGCGACGTCCGGCCATCAGCGCCGTCAGCCGGTCGGTTGCGGGCTCGGGCAGATCGCGGGCCGCGTCGTCATCGTCGAAGCTGTCGCCGAGGCAGATGACCGTGCGGGGCGCCAGCGCCTCGATCTCGGCGGCCAGCCGGGTCAAAGTCTCGTGGGTGTCATAGGGCGGCAACAGGGCGCCCGCGCGCCGCGCCAGCCGGTCGGCCTTGCCCAGATGCAGGTCGGACACGGCCAGCAGCCGTTCGGCCTCCCACCAGAGCGCGCCGGAAGCGCGGGCGGTCAGGACGGTTCCGGCCAGCGGGAAAGCATATCCGTTCATGCTTTGTTTCAACCGCATCCGCCTCCTGGAGGCAAGGGCGAAGTCCTCGCTTCAGCTCAGACCGGCGGCCGTCATCAGCCGGGCGGCGGCTTCGTCGATCAGACGCTGTTCGGCCGCGCCCTTCACCGGAACCCGCCCGGCTTCCAGAAACAGCGGTGCGGCCAGCGGCGAGACGCGGTCAAGGCGCCGGTGGTCGATCCGGCCGCGCACGCGGGCCAGCATCGCCTCGATCCGGCCGAAATCGACGAGCCCCTTCATTGCCTCCTCGCGCGTGATCTCGAGCAGAACGTGATCGGGGTCGTAGCGCATCAGCGTGTCGTACAGGATGTCGGACGAAAAGGTGGCCTGCCGCCCTGTCTTGCGCTGCCCGGGCAGGTTTCGCTCGATCAGACCGGCAATGACGGCGGATGTTCGAAATGTGCGCTTCATGACCGCATTTCCAGCGAGCCAACCAGCAAAGGCTGTATATAGCTCGTTCGAATCCATCAAGTCAGAGGGGGCGTCAACCGGCTCGAGCCCCCAGATCAGCGTGGCATAGTCCGAGGCGACGAAGCTAATCGGCGCCAGTCCGGCGGCTTCCATCCGCCGGGTCAGCAAAAGGCCCAGGGTCTGCTGTGCGTTCCGCCCCGCGAAGCCGTAGACGCATAGATGCTGGCGGCCCTCATAGGGGAAGGTCTCGATCAGCAGGCGGTCGCCGCGCTCGGGCAGGGCCGAGACCCTGCGCTGCAGCGCCAGCCAGTCGGCGGTATGGGCGGGCAGGCCGGGCCAGTCTTCGGCCCGGAACATCGCCAGGATGCGCTTGGCCAGACGCGTTGAGGTGGCGAACTTGGTTCCGGCGAAAACCGCGATCTTCGGGTCGCGGCCGGGGCTGCGACTGACCTCGACCACCATCTCGCGGAGCGCTTCATAGCGCACGACCTGGCCGCCGATCAGGAAGGTGTCGCCCGGGGTCAGAGTCGCGGCGAAGGCCTCTTCGACCTCGCCGAGCGGCGCGCCGCCGCGCGCGGGCCGCAGCCGCACCTTCAGGGTCTCTTCCTCGACGATGGTGCCAAGGTTCATGCGGATGCGTTGGGCTGCGCGCGGGTCACGCAAGCCCCAGTGGCCATCGGGCGCCTGTTTCAGCCGCTGCCAGCGGTCATAGGCCCGCAGCGCGTAGCCGCCGGTGGCCGCGAAGTCGAGGCAGGCGTCGAATCGGGGCCGCGTGAGGTCGGCATAGGGCCCGGCCGAACGCACCTCGGCGAACAGGGCCTCGGCGTCGAACGGACCCGCGGCGGCGGTGGCCAGAATGTGCTGGCACAGCACGTCGCGGGCGCCGGGGCCGCGCGGCTCGCCGTCCAGATCGCCCGCGCGCACAGCGTCGAGTGCCGCCATGCATTCGACCACCTCGAAGCGGTTCGCGGGCACAAGCAGGGCCTTCGACGGGGCGTTATAGCGGTGATTGGCGCGGCCGATCCGCTGCACCAGCCGCTTGACGTTCTTCGGCGCGCCGACCTGGATCACCAGATCGACATCGCCCCAGTCGATCCCGAGATCGAGCGACCCGGTGCAGACGACAGCCCGCAGCCGCCCCTCGGTCATTGCCGTCTCGACCTTCTCGCGGGCCTCGCGCGACAGGCTGCCATGGTGGATCGCGATCGGCAGGGCATCCTCGTTGGCCAGCCACAGATCGCGGAAGAACAGTTCGGCCTGGGCGCGGGTGTTGTGAAAGATCAGCGTCGTGCGGTGGCGTGCGATCTGATCCAGCACCGCCGGGATGGCGTGGCGCCCGCCACCCCCGGCCCAGGGCGGCGGCGCGCTCGTGTCCAGCATGGCGATGTCGGGTGGCGGGCCCGGATCGGCGGTCAGGATCTCGCAGGGCGCGCCCGTCGGGGCCAGAAAGCTTGCCAGCGCGGGCGGGTCCTCGACCGTGGCCGACAGCCCGACGCGGCGGAGCCCGGGGCAGAGGCTCTGCAGCCGCGCAAGGCCCAGCGTCAGCAGATCGCCGCGCTTCGACTCGGCCAGCGCATGGAGTTCGTCGACGATGACGCGGCGCAGCCCGGCGAAGATCCGCGGCGCGTCCTCGTAGCTGAGCAGCAGCGCCAGACTTTCGGGCGTGGTCAGCAGGATATGCGGCGGGTCGGCGCGCTGGCGGCGACGACGGGCCTGCGAGGTGTCGCCGGTGCGATCCTCGACGCGGATCGGCAGGCCCATCTCCTCGATCGGGCGGCCAAGGTTGCGGCGGATGTCGGCGGTCAGCGCCTTCAGCGGTGAAATGTAGAGAGTGTGCAATCCATGTGCGGAATTTTCTGAAATCTCGACCAAAGAAGGTAGAAAACCTGCAAGCGTCTTGCCGCCCCCCGTGGGCGCGATCAGCAGCAGCGACGGGGCGTCGGCCCGGGTCAGCATCGCGGTCTGATGCGGATGCACGGTCCAGCCCCGGGCGGCGAACCAGTCGGCGAAGGGCGGGGGCAGGGCCATCGACGTCTCCGGTGGGCGGCCGGTCAGGCGGGGTCGGGCGCGGTCATGCCTCGATCCAGATCGTCACCGGACCGTCATTGACCAGCGAGACCTTCATGTCGGCCCCGAACCGCCCGGTTGCGACCGGCACGCCTTCGGCGGCCAAGGCCTCGGCGAAACGCAGATACAGCCGTTCGCCCTCGGCCGGAGGGGCCGCATGCGAAAAGCCCGGGCGGTTGCCGCTGGAGGTATCGGCGGCGAGGGTGAACTGGCTGACGACCAGCGCCGCGCCGCCGGTATCGAGGACCGAGAGGTTCATCTTGTCGGCCGCGTCGCGAAAGATCCGCATCCGCGAGATGCGGCGGGCGAGCTTGTCAGCCTCGGCTTCGGTGTCGCCCGCCATGGCGCAAACGAGGATCATCAGCCCCGGCCCGATCTCGCCGAGACAGGCGCAATCGACCCGGACCGCGGCCTCGCTGACTCGCTGGACCAGCGCCCTCATGCCAGGTCCGCCGCCCAGGGCGGGTTGGCGCCCGCGCGCGCGACGGTGACGGCGGCGGCGCGGATCGCCAGATCCAGCGCGGCCTTCAGCTCCGCCCCCGGCACCCCGTCGGCAAGGGTGTCGCGGTCGAGCCTGCCCGCCCGGGCCAGCCCGGCCAGCAGCCCGGCATTGAAGGTGTCGCCCGCGCCCACGGTATCGACGACCTGTACGGGCGGCGCCGGCACGTGGCATTCGACCCCGGCGCTCAGCGCATCGGCGCCCCCGGCGCCCCGGGTCAGCAGCACCAGCCGCGGTCCCCGGGTCAGAAGCCCCCGCGCCAGATCGCGCGCGTCCCCCGGACCCTCGAGCCAGTGCAGATCCTCGTCCGAGATCTTGAGAATGTCGGCCGCGGCGATCATCCGCGCGATCCGGGCGCGATAGGCGGGCACGTCGGCGATGAAGCCGGGCCGGATATTGGGGTCCAGCATGGTCACCCGCGCCCCGGCCTCGCGCAGGAACAGCGCCTCATAGGCGCTGCCGCAGGGCTCGGCCATCAGCGAGATGCCGCCGCAGAACAGCGCGCGCACCGACGCGGGCAGGGCGGGCAGGTCGGCGGGTGTCAGCATCCGCCCGGCCGTCGCCTCGTCATAGAAGGCATAGCGCGCGTGACCGTCGACCAGCGTCACGAAGGCCAGGGTGGTCGGCCGGTCCGAGCGCAGGCAAAGCCCGGTCTCGACCCCCGAGGCGGCCAGAGCCTCGGCAAGCTGGGTGCCGAAAAGATCGGTCGAGAGGCCTGCGAGAAAGCCGGTCGGCGCCCCCAGCCGGCCAAGCGCGATCGCGGTGTTGAAGACCGCGCCGCCCGCATGCGGGGCGAAAGCGGGCTCGCCCTCGGTGCTGGTCCGGGGCAGCATGTCGATCAGGGCCTCGCCCGCGCAAAGGATCATGGTCGGCTCGCCTCGCTCTGTGGGGGTCAGGCTAGCGCGCGGACCCGGTGGGTGCAAACGGGCATCGCCTACTGCTGCAGCGCGGCCAGATAGCCGATCCCGGCCGCCAGCGCGAGACCCAGCACCACGGCAATGGCGATCTTCCAGGCCGACCAGGGCCGTTCGCCCCGAACCCGGCCGCTGCGCCCGTTGACGACGAAGCGGTAGGTCTTGCCGCGATAGCGGTAGGCGGCCAGCCAGACCGGCAGCAGAACATGCTTGAAGGTGACCGCCGAAACCTGGGTCTCGAGCCGGTCGATCCGCTGGCTGTCGCCGCCGATGTCGAACATCACGTCGCGGCGGATCACCCGGTCCATGGTCCGGCGCGCCTCGGCAAAGCCGGTTTCCAGATCGACCGTGTAGCCTTCGGCCCGGAAGCCCGCCAGATACTGCGGCCGGTAGGGCAGCATCAGCGACAGGTCCCAGGGTTCGAGCGCGTCGGTATAGCGTTTCGGCAGGCTGGTCGCGGCCAGAACCAGCACGTCGTCGAAAAACCGCGCGACCCGGCCCGAAACCGGGGTCCAGCGGATCTTCTGCACCTGCACCGTCTCCGACCGGCCCTCGCGCATCACCCGGCGGGTTTCGTGATAGATCGTGCCCCGCGCGCCGCTGTACTGAGATCTCGTGTCGGCATCGAAGGTCCAGTACGGGACGTAGATGCCCTCCATCCGGCGGCCCTTGCGGGCATAGGCCTGCAACCCGTTCGGCGCGAACCAGAGCCGCCCCAGCCAGTCGGTCATTGCCTTGTGCGCCTCGGCCTCGGACAGCGCGAAGGGCAGCACGCCCTTGGGCTTGATCCGCCGCTGAACCCCGGTTCCGGTGACGACGGGGGTCGCGCAGAACGGGCATTCGGCGGCATGGGTGGCCTCGTCCATCTCGAACTCGGCGCCGCAATTGGGGCATTTGATCTGCCGGACGTCCTGCATCTCGGCCCCCGGCAGCGCCGCGTCGAGCGCCGCGCGGTAGTCCAGCTCGGCCAGCGGCGCGTCCCAGGGGCCGGTGCCCTCGACGGGCTCCTCATGGCCGCAATGGTCGCAGATCAGCCGACCGTCCTCGGGAGAGAATCGCAGGTCTGCCCCGCACTGGTCGCAGGGAAAGCGGTGGTCGGGGGCGGTCATCCCGGGCTCAGACCCCGGGCGGGGGCGGCGGCGGGGCGACGGTGAAAAGCCGGGCAAGCTCGGGCACCTCTTCGGCGCGCTTCCAGCCGTCCTGGCCCTGGGTCCAGACAAAGCTGTCGCGGCGGAAGCTGCCCTCGCCCGCCATCCGTCCCAGCCGGGCCATCGAGAACGGCCCCGAGGTCTGGCCGTTCTCGGCGATGTGCCAGACATGTTCGACCGGCGGCGGGGGCGGGGGGACCGGCATCGCGGCCTCGGCCGCCGGGCTGCGCGGCACCGCGCCCCAGGGGCCGGTCTGGGCGACGCTCTGGGCCATCGCCATGCCCAGGCCCGCGCCGATCCCCGCCGCCATGCCGCCGCCCGCGGGGCTTTGGGCGGCCTCGGTCATGGCTTCGGCCGCGGAATACTGGGTGTAGCGGCCCAGATCGCCCGCGATCCCCATCGAGGTGCGCTTGTCCAGCGCCTTTTCGACCTCGGGCGGCAGGCTGATATTCTCGATGTAGAATTCGGGCATGGTCAGGCCGTAGGCCTCGAGCGTTTTCGACACCTCGCCCGAAATCAGCTTGCCCAGATCGGCGGTGTTGGCGGCCATGTCCAGCACCGGGATACCGGAGGCCGCGATCACGCGGGAAAACTCCTGCACGATGATGTTGCGGATCTGAAAGCCGATCTCGTCCATGGTGAATTCGCCATCGGTGCCGACGATCTCGACCATGAAGCGGGCCGGGTCGGTGACGCGGACCGTATAGCTGCCGAAGGCGCGGATCCGGGTCGGGCCGAATTCGGGGTCGCGCAGCATCACCGGGTTCTTGGTGCCCCATTTGAGGTCGGTGAAGCGGGTGGTGTTGACGAAGTAGACTTCCGACTTGAAGGGAGACCGGAAGCCGTGATCCCAGTGCTGCAGCGTGGTCAGCACCGGCATGTTGTTGGTTTCCAGCATGTAGAGGCCGGGCGTGAACACGTCGGCCAGCTGGCCCTCATGAACGAAGACCGCCGCCTGACCCTCGCGCACTGTCAGTTTGGCGCCGTACTTGATGGCATGGCCCTCGCGTTCGAACCGCCAGACCATGGTGTCGCGGGTGTCGTCGACCCAGTGGATGACGTCGATGAACTCGCCGGAGAGAAAGTCGAAAATGCCCATGGGTCAGGTCCTCCGTGGTGTCCGGGTCAAACTATAGGGCCGGTGCCGGACGCGGCCATGCCGGGCGCCAGAGCGCATGCCTCAGGCGTCGCCCCCCATCAGCTCGGCCGCCATCTGCTCGACGATGGGGCGGGCCTCGGCCGGGGTCATGCCCGGGCGCAGGCGCCGGTCGTAAAGCATCTTCAGCAGCAATTCGTCATGGGGCGTCAGCAGCGCGAATTCCTCGTCGTCGTTGAAGATCGACGGGCGTACCGAGGGGTTGTCATTGGCCAGCCCCAGCCCCTGGGACAGTTCCTCATGCACGCAGGATTGGCGCAGGCGGTCGGGATGTTCGCCGCGGATCACGGCGACGGCGCTGGAGTAGGTGCTGGACTCGCCCTTCGAGAAGGCCAGCACCAGGCAGAAAGTCGATCGCGGCATCACGGCGATCGTGCTTTGGGCGGCGACGTCGATGCCCGGGATCAGACGTTCGAGGTCGGGGCCCAGGCGGCGGCGCTCGTCCTCATTGACGATGAAGACCTGAAAATTGGCCTGTTCGGGGCTGGTCACCCACATCGGCATCCCGGTCACCCGCGACAGTCGCCGGACATAGGCCGCGATCTCGGCCCGGTCCCGGCTGCGCTGGGCGGCCGGGATCGTTGCGCCGAAGGTGATGCCAAAGCGGACAGGTTGTTCCCAGCGCCGGAGCCGGCTTTCGGTCTCGCGCGCCACCAGATGCCCGCCGCGGCTGACATATTCGTCGAAAAGCGCGATCCGCACGAAATTCTCGACCAGCGCGCGGCGGGTGAAAGGCACATCGGTCTCGCCGCCATCGGTCCGCAGCAGGCCGCGCGACAGAAGATCGGCCTGCACCCGGGCGTAATGCCGGGCCAAAGCCTGGCTGTCGGGCGAAAGCTCCGGCTGCACCGCTTCGGCGGGGCGGGCGGCGGGCCGTGTCTCGGGCGGCGCGGGCGCCATCTGACAGCCGGCCAACGCCACGGCAAGGGCGCTGGCCAGCGCCCCCGGCCCGAGCCCCGGCCGAAAGGAAGGGCGCGATTTCGGCGTCACGATGCGGTCAGGCCTCCGGCAGGGCGCCGGCGCCCTGCGCCCGCGACTTGGCGGAGGCGAGGGTGTCGCGCAGCTCTGCCTCCATCTTTTTCAGATCGTCCTCGGCCTGGGCGCGCCGGGTCTTGCCCTCGTCGGCAATGGTCAGGCTTTCCTGGATCGTCGCGATCAGATCGGCATTGGCCTTCTTGACCGCCTCGATGTCGAACACGCCCCGTTCCATTTCCTCGCGCACGGTCCTGTTGGCCTGGCGCAGGTTGGCGGCATTGGCGGTCAACAGCTCGTTGGTCAGGTCGCTGGCCTCGCGGACCGCCAGCGCGGCCTCTTTCGAGCGCTGGATGGTGACCGCCTGCGCCAGCTGGGTTTCCCAAAGCGGCACGGTATTGACCAGGGTCGAGTTGATCTTGCTGACCAGCGACTTGTCGTTTTCCTGCACCAGCCGGATCGAGGGCAGCGACTGCATCGTCACCTGGCGGGTCAGCTTGAGGTCATGCACCCGGCGTTCAAGATCGTCGCGCGCGGCGCGCAGGTCGCGCAGCTCCTGCGCCCGGATCACCTGATCGGCCTCGGGGGCCGCGGCGACCTCGGCCTCCTTGGCGGGGATCTCGGTGGCGTCGAGAGCTTTCAGCTTCTCTTCGCCCGCGGCGATGTAAAGCGCGAGCTCGTCGTAGAAATCGAGGGTCTTCTCGTAAAGCTTGTCGAGCGACTTGATGTCCTTCAGCAGCGTGTGTTCATGGGTCAGCAGCCGGTCGGTGATCGAGTCGATCTGGCCCTGAACCGTCTCGAATCGCGCGACGAACTTGGCGAAGGGCGCAGTGCGCCCCATCAGCTTTTCCCACCAGCTCGCCTCGCGCCGCACGTCGAGTTCGGACACCGAAAAGCCCCGGATCGTGGTCACGATCTCGCGGAGCGAGTCGCCTGCGGGCCCCACGTCCTTGTTGCGCACATCGGCCAGCATGGCCTGGCTGATGGTCTGCAACTCGGCCTGGGCACTGGACCCGAAACCGATGATCGAATTGCTGTCCGACATGTCGATCTCGGCCATGCGGGCGCGGATGGCGTCGGCCACCGGCGGCGCGGCGCCGTCCAGCGGGACCAGATCCCGGGCCGGTTCGGGCAGGACCGCCAATGTCACTTTTTCAACTTCGGCGACGTCCTGCGCCGCCTTCAGGCGATTGTTGTCCGAGCTCATGCATTCTCTCCCGAAATGGGCGCGACGGGCGCCGTGCGGATGCCGTCCCGTTGCAGCCGGTCGCGCAAGACTTCGATCTCGACGTCAAGATCGGTGCGGTCGTCCTGGATCAGTGCCCGGGTGCGGGCGGCGAAATTGTCCTCGAGATCGCCCAGAAGCGCCTCGTAATCCTGGCGGGCGGTGACATCGCGGGTGCGGGCGTAAAGATCGGCGAACTTCACGGTCGCATCGCGCGCGCCCAGCAGATAGACGACCAGATAGCGCCGGGCGGCGGTCAGATCGCGCGGGTCTTCCTCGACCGTGCGGAACATGTCGCGCACGACCGCCTGAAACCGTTCGACCCTCGCCTCGAGCCCGCGGTCGCCGGCGCGCCGGATCGCCTCGGACATGGTCGCCAGGTGCTTTTCGGCCTCTTCGATGGCGCGCGCCACGCGGTCCTGCTGAAAGCTGTCGATGCCTTCCATTCCCTTGTCGCCGAGCGGATCGAGGCCGAAGGCAAAGCTGTGGAGCGCGGTGCCCAAGACGGCATAGATCGCCGGGGTCAGCCAGTCGCCGCCGCCGATCCCCGCCAGCAAGAGCCCCGCGCCGGTGAGACCCGAGCCCAGGATCTTGCGCGGCAGCGCCGGGCGGCGGGCCACCTTGCGGGCGGCCCAGGCATCCTCGGCCCGCAGCCCCTCGCGGGTCAGCCAGGCGGCAAGGATCAGCACGCCGAAGGCGCCAAGCGTCAGTGCCAGCCCCGCCGGGTCGGAAAAGAAGGCGCGCGGCAAAAGCGGCAGGGGCGCGAAGAACATCGCATTGGCCCGGCCCGCGGCCCGTGCCGGACGCCGCCCCTGGAACGGATGGCGGGGCGGGGCGGCCGTCTCGGGGCCGGGCGTGCCGGGGCTGTAGCGGCCGCCGAACCGGTTGGCCATCACGCGCCCCCCATGACGGCCACGTAGAAGACCAGCGCGATCAGCAGGAAGAACGACAATTTCTGCAACCCGGTGCCCGACATGATCCCCTCTGTCTTCACGGCCTTCCCTTATACATGGGATGCGACGCGGCTGTTAAAAGCAAGTGTCGGCGGGTTTTGCCGATCAGCCGGGCGGAGCCTTGCCGCGCGGCCGCATCGGCCGTGCGGCGCCGGGCGTGCCTGCGCCCCGGGGCGGCTTTCGGCCCGCGACGCCGTCCGGCGTCTTGGCCGAAGCTGGCCCCTCCGACCGGCGCGGGGTCTTTGAGCCCGAAGGCTTCGGGCCGCCCGATTTGGCGCCCGGCTTTGACCCCGGGGTCTTGGGAGCACCTGGTTTTCCGGTGCCCGATCTGGGGCGGAGGGATCGCGGCCGGGCGGTTGCCTCGCCCTCGGGGCTTTCTAGCCCCAGCTGGTCGCGCAGCACGCGGCCGCGGATTTCCTCGACCTCGCCCGCCTTCAAAGCGCCAAGCTGGAACGGGCCATAGCTGATCCGGATCAGCCGGTTCACGGTCAGTCCGACAGCCTCCATGGCGCGGCGGATCTCGCGGTTCCGGCCTTCGCGCAGGCCGACGGTCAGCCAGGCATTGGCGCCCTGCTGGCGGTCGAGCGTGACCTCCATCGGCCGGAAGCTCTCGCCCGCGATGACGATGCCCTCGCGCAGCGGGGCAAGCGTGGCGTCTTCGGGCGTGCCCTTGACCCGGACGCGGTACTTGCGCAGCCAGCCGGTCGACGGCAGTTCCAGCCGCCGCTTGATGGCGCCGTCATTGGTCAGAAGCAGCAGGCCCTCGGAATTGAGGTCGAGCCGTCCGACCGACATGACGCGGGGCATGTCCTCGGGCAGCTTGTCGAAGACCGTCTCGCGGTCCTTCTCGTCCTTGGCGGTGGTCACGAGGCCCGCGGGCTTGTGATAGAGCCAGAGCCGCGGCCGGTCGGCCGCCGCCAGCGGGGCGCCGTCGACGGCGATCCGGTCGGCCGGCGTGACGTTCAGCGCAGGGCTTGCGATCCGGCGGCCGTTCACCGTCACCCGCCCGGCGGCGATCATCCGCTCGGCCTCGCGCCGCGACGCGAGCCCAGCCCGCGCCAGGATCTTGGCGATCCGCTCGCCCTCTTGTCCGGTCTTGTCCATGGGGGGGGTTTACGCCGGATCGCGGGGCGGGGGAAGCGGCTTGCGCGGGCGACGGGGGCGCGGCATGAGGGAGAGATGAGCCCGTTTCGCAGCCATATGGACAGGGCGCTGGCCGAGGCCCGTGCCGCGGCACGGCGGGGCGAGGTGCCGGTGGGCGCGGTGGTGGTCGCGCCCACCGGCCGGATCGTGGCGGCGGCGGGCAACCGGACCCGGGAACTGGCCGATCCGACCGCCCATGCCGAGATCCTGGCCCTGCGGGCGGCCTGTGCGGAGGCCCGGTCGGAACGGCTTCCGGGCTATGATCTTTACGTGACGCTGGAGCCCTGTCCGATGTGTGCCTCGGCCATCGGGCAGGCGCGGATCGCGCGGCTCTATTACGGGGCGGCAGATCCGAAATCGGGGGGCGTTGCGCATGGGGCGCGGGTTTTTGCGCACCCACAGAGCCACCATGTGCCGGAGGTCTATGACGGCATCGCGGAAGCCGAGGCCGAGGCCCTGCTGAAGGCGTTTTTCGCCCCGCGCCGGTGATCGGCGCGCGCGGGCCGCCGAAGGGCGCGATTTTTCTGCGAAAAATCGTGGTTGCCCGCGACGAGGCAGAGGAGGCCCTATAGCTCGATCGGCACCAGGACCTCGGGTTCGATCACCCGGACGCCGGGCAGGTTCTGCTTAAGCGCCTCGGCGGACTGCTCGAGAATCGGGAAGGTGCGGTAATGGCAGGGGATCACTGTCTTGAAATGGAAGAAAGTCCGGGCCGCATAGGCCGCACGCTTCATGTCCATGGTGAAATGCCCGCCAGCGCAAAGCAGCCCGATATCGGGTGCGTGCAGATCATTGAAGATCTCCATGTCCGCCATCACGTCGGTATCGCCGCTGACATAGATCACATGGCCCTCGCCCGCGATCATGAAGCCCGATTCGGTGCCGGTATAGACCGGGCCATCGGGGCCCTGGACCGAGGAGGAATGGGTGGCGTTCACCATTGTCACCGCCACATTGCCAAGCCGGACCGTCCCGCCCTTGTTGAAGCCGATTACCGCGATCCCCTCGCGGGACTCCCACCAGCTCATCAGATCGAAGATGCCGACCGCCGGGATCGACAGCTCGCGCGCGATGGCGATGGTGTCCGCGACATGATCGAAATGGCCGTGCGTGACCAGGACATGGGTCGCGCCGCCGATGGCCTCGGCCCGCCGCTCTTCGGGGAACATCGGATTGCCCACGAGCCAGGGGTCGATCAGCAGGATCTGGTCCTCGATCTCGATACGGAAGCCGGAATGCCCGAGCCAGGTGATCTTCATGTCGCGTTCTCCTCTGCCGCGCCGCCCCCGCCCCCGGGTTTCCCCCTTTGCCGCGCTGGCCGCGTGCTCCATGATTGCCGGGAAAAGTAACAGAGCGGAGCCGGTATGCCCATGGACTGGACGCGACAGATCGACGCCTATTGCGAGCGGACCGATTTCACCTTCTGGGCCGAACCGGTGAATGCCGCGACGAATGCCGCATTCGTTCTGGCCGCGCTGGTGATGTGGCGCCGCTGTGACGGGATGCCGTTGGGCCGCGCGCTGGCGGCGGTGCTGGCAGTGATCGGCGTCGGCAGCTTTCTCTTTCACACCCTGGCGACCGAATGGGCCTCTATGGCCGATGTCCTGCCGATCCTCTGTTTCATTCTGCTTTATGTCTTCGTGGCCAACCGCACCTATTGGGGCCTCGGGCTCTGGCCCGCGCTGGGGCTGACCGCGCTCTTCTTTCCCTATGCCGCCGTCACGGGCCCACTGTTCGGGCGCCTCGGCTGGCTTGGATCGTCGGCGGGCTATGCGCCGGTCGCGCTGTTGATCCTCGTCTATGCGCTGGCTCTGGTCCGCCGCCTTCCAGAGGTCGCAGCGGGGCTTGGCCTTGGCGTTGGCTTGCTGGCGGTCTCGCTCACTTTCCGCACCATCGACCTGCCGGTCTGCGCGGCGCTGCCGCTCGGGACGCATTTCGTCTGGCATCTTCTGAACGCAGTGATGCTGGGGTGGATGATCGAGGTTTACCGGCAGCATGTGCGGCGCGCGTCCAGGGGGGCCGTCCCGGGCTGAGATCCCTCAGATTCCGGTCCTGCGGACCGGCATCGGACCGGATGCGCACCGACCGGGCAGGGCCGACGGGCTGCCGGTCAGATCCGGCGGTGCCGCCGACCCGGCAGGTCCGATCTGTCGAGATGCCTCGCGATCCGGCATTCCTGCAGAAATGTCAGTGCCCGCGAGCCCTTGAGCGCCGCCGCGATCTCGGCTTCGGGAACGTCGGCCTCGATCGCAAGAATGGCAAGAGGGATACGCGTTCCTCTGATACGCTCCAGCACATCCATGCCCGACATCTCCTCCAGCGCGGGATCAAGGCAGCATGGCACAGTCTTCAGTAGAATTAAAACGTGAGATTTTAAAAAACAGACATCCAAGAACGCCACCTCCTGTTAATGTCATATAAAATAATGCCCCATCTCGCTCTGCAAGTCTGGCATTCCGGAGCGAAAAACGGATTGCTGGCGCAAACGCCGCAAATTGCAAAAGGTTAAAATGGAATTGTTGGACAAATTCCCCCTTCTTCGGAAGGGGAAGTCTGCGGCCCGGGCATCGGTCGACCCGCCGGAGGGACGGTTCCTCCGGCGAATCGCTGTCCCGGGCGTCAGCCGGGCATGAAGACGACGGTTTTGTGACCGTTCAGCAGAACCCGGCGCTGCAGATGCAGCCGCACCGCCCGCGCGAGCACCCGGCTTTCGATATCGCGTCCGACCGCAACGTAATCCTCGGCCGAGAGGGCATGGTTCACGCGCTCGGTCTCCTGCTCGATGATCGGCCCCTCGTCGAGATCGGCGGTCACGAAATGCGCCGTCGCGCCGATCAGTTTGACCCCGCGCTCATGCGCCTGGTGATAGGGTTTCGCGCCCTTGAAGGACGGCAGGAACGAGTGGTGGATGTTGATCACCCGGCCCGACAGCGCGCGGCTCAGCTTGTCCGAAAGCACCTGCATGTAGCGCGCCAGAACCACCAGCTCTGCCCCGGTTTCCTCGACCAGGTCGAGCACTTTCCTTTCCTGCTCGGCCTTCGTGTCCTTCGTCACCGGCCAGCAATAATAGGGAATGCCTGCCGCCTCGGCCGTGGCGCGGCTGTCTTCGTGGTTCGAGACCACGGCGACCACGTCGGCCTCCATCCAGCCGACCCGGATCTGATAGAGAATATGCAGCAGCGCATGGTCGAATTTCGATACCATCAGGATGATCTTCGGCCGCCGTTCGGCATCGACCACCTCGGCGTCCATGCCGTAGCCGTTGATGGCGGGGGCCAGTCGGGCGCGGATCGCCTCGGCCTCGGACGGGGCCTGCGTGTGGAACGCGACCCGCATGAAGAACCGGTTGCTTTCGGGATCGCGGAACTGGGCGCTGTCCTGGATGTTGCCACCAAGCGCGGTGACCGCATTCGCGACGGTGGCGACGATCCCGGGCTGGTCGTCGCAGGTGAGCGTCAGGAT
Source organism: Rhodovulum sp. BSW8 (assembly GCF_003314725.1). NCBI lineage: Bacteria > Pseudomonadati > Pseudomonadota > Alphaproteobacteria > Rhodobacterales > Paracoccaceae > Rhodovulum > Rhodovulum sp. BSW8. The sequence goes on along the minus strand of NZ_QNVX01000012.1, from coordinate 83,764 downwards.
GAAATGTGTCGAGGCCATCGGCGGAATCCTTGCCTGAATGTCTTGAACGCGCGTTTCGGCGCCTTGCGTTATGGAGAAAGGCCCGGAGCGAGTGCAAGCGCCATTCCCCCGACGCCGCTTTGGGTCCCGACCGCGACATTGGCTGGCGCCTTGCGGGGCCGGGGGGCTCGGCGCCCGGGCACGCTCTTGCAGCATGCGCGGCAGACGGCTAAACGCGGGGGCGAATTTCTCGATCAAGGAAAGGCGGCCCCATGTCCATCGACATCGACACCGCGCGGCGGGTGGCGCACCTCGCCCGGATCGCCGTTCAGGAAGACGACCTGCCGGCGCTGGCGCAGGAACTGTCGGGCATCCTGACCTTCATGGAACAGCTGAACGAGGTCGACGTGACCGGCATCGAGCCGATGACCGGTGTCACCCCGATGCGGCTGAAACGCCGCGCGGATGTGGTGACCGACGGCGAGATGCAGGACCGGATCCTGGCCAATGCGCCCGATGCGCGCGAGGGCTTCTTCGCGGTTCCCAAGGTGGTGGAGTAACGCCATGAGCGATCTGACCAGGCTGACCATTGCCGAGGCGCGCGACGCGCTGCGCAAGGGCGAAACCACTTCGGTCGCGCTGACCGAGGCGTATCTTTCGGCCATCGACGGCGCAGGAGCGCTGAATGCCTTCGTCCACAAGACCCCCGAGATCGCGATGGACCAGGCCAGGGCCGCCGATGCCCGGATTGCGTCGGGCGAGGCGCCCGCGCTGTGCGGCATGCCGCTGGGGATCAAGGATCTGTTCTGCACCAGGGGCGTGGCCTCGCAGGCCGCCTCTAAGATCCTCGAGGGCTTCCGGCCCGAATACGAATCGACCGTGACCCGGAATCTCTGGGATGCGGGCGCGGTCATGCTGGGCAAGCTCAACATGGACGAGTTCGCCATGGGCTCGTCGAACGAGACCAGCACCTATGGCAACGCGGTCAATCCCTGGAAGGTCGACGACCGGCAGCTGACGCCGGGCGGCTCTTCGGGCGGCTCGGCCTCGGCGGTTGCCGCAGATCTTTGCATGGCCGCGACCGGCACCGATACCGGCGGCTCGATCCGCCAGCCCGCAGCCTTCACCGGCATCGTCGGCATCAAGCCGACCTACGGGCGCTGCTCGCGCTGGGGGATCGTGGCCTTCGCCTCGTCGCTGGATCAGGCCGGGCCGATGACCAAGACGGTGCGCGACGCCGCTATCATGCTGGGCGCGATGTCGGGCCATGACCCGAAGGATTCGACCAGCGCCGACATTCCGGTCCCGGATTTCGAGGCGATGCTGACGGGCGACATTCGCGGCAAGAAGATCGGGATCCCGAAGGAATACCGCATGGAGGGCATGCCCGCCGAGATCGAGAAGCTCTGGGCCGACGGCAGTGCGATGCTGAAGGATGCAGGCGCCGAGATCGTCGAGATCAGCCTGCCGCACACGAAATACGCGCTGCCCGCCTATTACGTGATCGCGCCCGCCGAGGCGTCCTCGAACCTCGCGCGCTATGACGGGGTGCGCTATGGCCACCGGGCCAAGCTGGGGCAGGGCGACGGCATCGTGCAGATGTACGAAAAGACCCGCGCCGAAGGCTTCGGCAAGGAGGTCCAGCGCCGGGTGATGATCGGCACCTATGTGCTGTCGGCTGGCTTCTACGACGCCTATTACAACCGCGCCCGCAAGGTCCGCGCGCTGATCAAGCGCGATTTCGACGAGGTGTTCGCCGGCGGCGTCGATGCGATCCTGACGCCCGCGACGCCCTCGGCCGCCTTCGGTCTGGGCGAGATGGCCGATGCCGATCCGGTGGCGATGTATCTCAACGACGTCTTCACCGTGACCGTGAACCTCGCCGGTCTGCCGGGCATTTCGGTGCCCGCGGGGCTTGACGCGCAGGGCCTGCCGCTGGGGCTTCAGCTGATCGGCCAGCCCTGGGGCGAGGGCGATCTGCTGAACACCGCACATGTTCTTGAACGCGCCGCAGGATTTGTTTCCAAGCCCGCGAAATGGTGGTAAGGCGCGCCGGATCACTGGGATCGAAACCACGAGCAGGATGGACCCGATGCGTGCCGTGACCTCCGCGATGGCGCTTCTGGCGCTGGCCGCGTGCAATACGCAACTGCCCGATTCCGCGGCCGGAGTCGGGTTCGACAACTACGCCGATTACAGCGCCCATCGCGAGGGTGTGCTGCAGGGTACGGTCTCGGCCCAACCGCTTGATGCGGCGCCCGCGCAGGGCGTCGTGACCGAGATCACCGGCGGGCCAATTTCGGCGGTCGAGAGTTCCGATGCCACCGCCATGCCCGGCGCGCAGGCTGAAAACCATGCCGGGATCTCGGACGAACAGAGCTTCGCCGCCGTCAGCGCCCGCGAGACGATCGCCAGCGACCGCGAGCGGCTGGAGCAGCAGCGCGAGCAATATACCTTCATCCAGCCCGAGCCGCTGCCCCCGCGCCAGGGCGGCAATGGCGCCAGCATCATCGAATATGCGCTGAGCACCACCAATCCGCTCGGCCAGCAGGTCTACAAGCGCGGCCGCGCCGTTGCGCCCGAAACCCTGGCCCGGCGCTGCGCCAAGTACGGCTCGGACGATCACGCTCAGGAAGCCTTCCTCAAGAATGGCGGGCCCGAGCGCGACCGGCTGGGGATCGACCCCGATGGCGACGGCTTCGCCTGCTACTGGGACCCCTCGCCGTTCCGGCTTGCCGAAAGATAACCGCGTGACGCCGCTCTGGCGTCCCTCGCCCAATTGTGGCGCCCGGCGTGGCGGCGCGCGGCCCGACATGGTCGTGCTGCATTTTACCGCCATGGCCGATGCGGCCTCGGCACTCGACCGGCTCTGCGATCCGGCCGCCGAGGTCTCGGCCCATTACCTGATCGCCGCCGACGGGCAGGTCGTCCAGCTGGTCGACGAGGCCGCGCGGGCCTGGCATGCCGGGGCCGGATGCTGGGGCGGGGTCGAGGACGTCAATTCCCGCTCGATCGGGATCGAGCTCGACAATCCGGGCGACCGGCCGTTCCCGGCGCCGCTGATGGCCGCGCTGGACGCGCTGTTGCCCGGCATCCTCGCGCGCTGGTCGATCCGGCCCGAACGGGTGATCGGCCATTCCGACATGGCGCCTGATCGCAAATGGGACCCGGGCCGGCGGTTCGACTGGCGAAGGCTGGCACGGCAGGGGCTGGCGGTCTGGCCCGAGGTCCTGGCCTCTGCCGGTCCCGCGCCCGACGAGACCGCCTTTCGCACGGCGGCTACGGCCTTCGGCTATGGCGCGCGCTGGGACACTTGTCATGTGCTCGACGCGCTGCGCCAGCGGTTCCGGCCCTGGGCCGGAGGGCCGCTTGCGGTCGCCGACATGGCCGTCATCACGGATCTTGCCCGCCGCTTCCCCGTTGACCCGGACGGCGCGGGCGCCTAGATCGGGCGTCGCGCGGATGGCTGGATGGCCGCGGGGGTGCAAGCCTTCGAGGAAAGTCCGGACTCCACGAAGCGACGGTGCCGGGTAACGCCCGGCGGGGGAAACCCCAGGGAAAGCGCCACAGAGAACAGACCGCCTCCGGTCTCGGAGGTAAGGGTGAAACGGTGGGGTAAGAGCCCACCGCGGGCCTGGCAACAGGACCGGCACGGCAAGCCCCACCGGGAGCAATGCCGAATAGGGACCCCGCGCAGGCTGGACCTGCAGGGCGGCTTCGGCCCAGGGGTCCGGGTTGGCAGCTTGAGCGTATCGGTAACGGTACGCCCAGAGGAATGGTCATCCAGGGGGCCTCGCGCCCCCGGACAGAATCCGGCTTACAGGCCATCCGCGCATATCGTCCTCGTCCCCGCCGTGAAGCCGGCCCGGGCGTTCCGGGCGATTCCGTCTTGGCCGGTGCGGGAAAGCCTCTAGGTTGCAGGGGCGGGAAACGCGCATCTCCGCATAGCGGGATAGCAGAGGGACGGAAGACCGGATGAGTTTTGTCAGGACGATGGCCACCCTTGCCGTGGGCTTTGCCGCCGCCAAGGGGCTTGAGCAGTTCCAGAAGATGGGAGGCGGCGCCGGAATCGCCGATTCCGTGAAATCGGCCGCGACGCGGGCCGGGCTCGGCAGCCAGATCGGGCCGCTGCTGGAGCGGATGCAGGTGCCGGGCGGCGCCGCGGCGCTGAAGGAAAACGCCAAATGGCTGGGCACGAAGGCGCGCGAGACCGGCGATCACGCGCTGGTCGGGCTTGGCGGGCTGATGGCGGGGCTGGGCGGGGCCGCCTGGGCGGGCTCGGTCAATGCCCGGGATATCCTGAACGCGATGGGCGAGGTCTCGCCGCCCGACGTCTCGATGGAGAAGAACGCGCGGCTGCTGATCCGCTCGATGGTGATGGCGGCGAAATCCGATGGCGAGATCGACCCGGCCGAGCGTGCAGCGATCCTCGATGTGCTGGGCGATGCAACCGATGACGAGCGTGCCTTCGTCGAGGCCGAGATGGCCCGACCCATCGACATCGAGGCGCTTGCGGCCGAGACCGGCACTCATCAGCGCACGGCGGTCTATGCGGCGGCGGTGGTGACGACCAGGGTCGACAGCCCGGCCGAGATCGCGCATCTTGACCGGCTGGCCGAGGCGCTGCATCTGGGCCGCGCCGCGCGCCAGCGGATCCACAAGGCGATGCGGTTGCCGCAGGTGCTGGCCTGAGACGCGCGCCCCCGGGGCGGGCCGGGACTGCAACGGCCAGAACCCGCTTGACTCGGGGGCGCGGATCGCTAAAACGCGGGCTTCAAGGAATTCACGGGCGGAACGCCGCCCGCGCGACGGAGATGAGACATGGCGAAGCCGACAACCATCAAGATCCGCCTGAACTCGACCGCGGGCACCGGCCATTTCTACGTGACCAAGAAGAACGCCCGCACCATGACCGAGAAGATGGTGGTCAAGAAATACGACCCCGTCGTGCGTCAGCACGTCGAATACAAGGAAGGCAAGATCAAGTGATCTAGCCGCCTCCGGAGGTTTCTCCGGCAAGGGTCAGACCGGGGCCGCACCGCAAAGGGCGGCCTTTCGTTTTGCGCGAGGCCGTTTGCGCAAGGTCGGTCTATCCGGGGGCCGGTTTGCGCGGAGGGCCGGTTCTTCTGACGCCGGGCGCGTCGCGCGCTGGCCTGCATACGGTGCCGGCCCGGCGACAGGATCGTCGGCTGGCCCCAGGTCGAGCCCGAAGCCCATCCCGGCCAGCGTCGCCAGAACGGCGCGGGGCAGGCGCAACTCGCGCACGGCGAAGCTTGCGCCGAGCACATCGCCGCCCGCGAGAACCCGCAGCAACTCCAACGGCGGGGTCAGCGCCGGACCCGAGATCAGGACCGGCGCCATACCTGCGCACGGGAGCGCGCCAAGCCCCAGGGCGATGCGGCTGCGGGTGGCGCGCCCGGCTGCGGCGATCCGCGCCACCCGAATGCCAAGCCCCGCGCGCCGACAGAAGCGACAGCGTCAGAGCCATGGCAAGCCCCGCGTCGACGACCGGCGTGTTCTGAGCGGCATTATATTTATCAACCGCAATGGCTTGCGGTGGTGCGACGCACCCAGGGAATACGGTCCGGCCAAGACGCTTTACAACCGCTGGAAGCGCTGGAGGTGAGTGGCTGAACGCCCCTGGTTCGAGAGAAGCCACGAACATGGTGTCTTCGCCCGGATCATGACGGGCCTGGCCGCGGAACGGGCCGAGCACAAGACGATCATGATCGAAGTGAGCAGGCGAACGCCATGCGTTCGAGTGAGCCTGCGCAAGTATCTGAAGGCGCACCGCACGGCCTCGAGCCTGCGGGTGGAAAAGGGGGGCGCGGACGCCGGATCGGCCGGACCAAGGGGGGCATGAACACCAAACTGCATGCCGTCGCCGATGCGAAGGGTCGACCGATCGGGTTTTCCCGTCCGCTGGACAGGTCAGCGACGACACCGGCGCGGCGGCGCTGCTGGGCCGCCTGCCGAAGGCGGACTGGTTGCTGGCCGACCGGGGCTACGATGCGGACTGGCTGCGAGATGCGTTGAAAGACAAGGGGATGAAGGTCTGCATCCCCGGCCGGACGTCTCGCAAGACAGCCGTCAGATACGACAAGCGGAGGTACAAGCGCCGCAACCGCATCGAGATCATGTTCGGCCGGCTGAGGGACTGGAGGCGCGTCGCCACCCGATACGACAGATGCCCGGAAACCTTCTTCTCCGCCATCGCCCTCGCAGCAACCGTCATGTTCTGGCTCTGAAACTCAATGGGTCCGGAGCCTAAGGGCGGGCCTGCGATCATCGACCGTCTGATGTTTGCGCCACTTCGCAACCGTCTTGGGGGGCGTCGGGAAAACGATTCACCGGATCGTTTTCCGATCCTCCCCACTCCGCAGGTCCCGGCTCAGCGTCGCGAGCGACGCTTGCGATCGCTGTATCGCGGCTCTGACCGCGTACGTGGTCGTGGCGCTTCCGTGACGAACTTGTCCCATAGGGCCTCCTTCCATTCCTTCGAAGGGATCGCACCATCAAAGCGCGGGATCAAACACCTAGGGCAGCCCCTGTCCGTCCCAGACCTGCCAGGCCGCTTCCGACCCGCGAAAGACGTTGATATCGACCGGCCCGGCCACCCCGTCGATCCGCCCGGTCCCGGTATATTGCCAGAAGGTCCAGGGCGTGCCCGGATAGGTCGTCTCGGGCGGCCCGGCGACCGAGCGCAGCCAGAAGCCCGTGCCCGGCAGCCGGGTGATGCCGGTGTCGCGGGCGAAGTCGACCGTGGTATAGATGACCGGCCGCCGGCCGTAATGCCGCTCGACGATATCGAGGAAGGTCGCGGCCTCGGCGCGGACGGTGGCGGCATCGGGCCTGAGCCGACAGGTCGGCGAAAACGGGTTCCACTCCATGTCCAGCATATGCGGCAGCCCGTCCGCACTTCGGGGCACATTGGCGATGAACCAGCGCGCCTGCCGGTCGGCCCGGGCGCAGAAATAGAAATGGTGATAGGCCGCGCGTGCGACACCCGCTCGGCCCGCGCCCGTCCAGTGCGCCCGGAACATCGGGTCGCTGTCCTCCATCCCTTCGGTCGCCTTCACATAGACGAAGGACACGCCTGCCTTGCGCAGTTTCGGCCAGTCGATGGCGCCTTGCCAGCGTGAGACGTCGATGCCGTGCACCGGATAGGCGCGGGGTCCGGCGCCGGTCCAGTCATGCGGATCGTGATCGTCAAAGCGCGGCCGCTCCGCTGCGGCAAGGCGCAAGGGGGCGGCGCGGTGCGGCTCGGCCGTCGCGGCGCGCGGGGTCTGGCGCCCCGGCGATGACGGGCCGCAGGACATCAGCGACAGCGCCAGAAGCAGAACGAGTGTCTTGTGCGGCATGGATCCGGACGCTCAGGGGATGCCCTGCCATTTGGCGCCGAATCCGGGCCGCAGGCAACGGTTTCCGGCGGCTTCGGGCGGCCGGGCCGGGAGGCGGCTGCGGTCCAAGTGCGACCATAACGTTTTAGTCAGGTATTGCACCGGCCGCGCCGCTGTGGTTCTTTGCGCGCGATCGTTCCAGCCAGATGCGAGGACCAAGTCCCGCCGCCAGAGGACAGATTGACCGATGGATCGCAGGGAATGGAACGCGCGATGGGCATATCTCACCTTGGAGCCGCTGCCGCGGCCTGTGTTTTCGTGCTGGCGCAGGGCGCTTGGGCCGAGGAGTCCGGGCCGCATCTCGCGATCGAGCTGAACGCTGTCGCGCCCGCCGAGACCGGCTGCCTGATCAGCTTCATGGCCCGGAACGGGCACCCCGCCGCAATCGAGCGCGCGGTCTTCGAAACCGTGCTGATCGACCGCGCGGGGCAGGTCGAGCGGCTGACCCTGTTCGATTTCGGCGACCTGCCCTCCGGGCGGCCGCGGGTGCGGCAATTCTCGATCCCGGGGCTCGCCTGCGACGATCTGGGGCAGATCCTCATCAACGGCACCAGCGCCTGCGAGGCGGGGGCGCTGGGCGAGGCGGCTTGCACCGAGGGGCTCGATCTCAGCACCCGCACCGATGTGGAGCTGATCGGATGATCGGGGCGGCGGTCGAGCTCTTGCGCCGGGTCGCCGATCTGGGCGGTCCGGTCGTGCTGATCCTGATCGGGGTCTCGGTGCTGACGGTGGCGGTGGTGATCTACAAGCTCTGGCAATTCGCGGCGGCAGGCGTCGGGCGGCACCGGGCGCTGACCGAGGCCGTGGCGGCCTGGGATGGCGGCGACCGGGGGCTGGCGCGCGCCGCGCTGGGCAGATCGCGCAGCTATCTGCGCCCGGTGATCGAGCTTGCGATGTCGGGGCAGACGGATCCCGAGCGGCTGGGCGCCGAGGCCGAGGCCCGCTTCGCGCGGCTGGAACGCGGCTTCCGCCTGCTCGATTCGGTGGCGCAGCTCTCGCCGCTGCTGGGTCTCTTCGGCACGGTTCTGGGCATGATCGCGGCGTTTCAGGCGCTGCAGGCGGCGGGCACGCAGGTCGATCCGTCGATCCTGGCGGGGGGCATCTGGGTGGCGCTGCTGACGACGGCGGTGGGGCTGGCGGTCGCGATGCCGACCGCGCTGATCCTGAGCTGGTTCGAAAGCCGGATGGAGGCCGAGCGGGTGCTGGCCGATACCGCGATCCACACCGTGCTGGCCCCGTCCCGGCCGCAAGGCGCGCCGCTTGCAGGCGCCGAGGCGGCAGCGCGGGCCGGGGCGATCCATGCGTAGGCGACGGCGGCCCTTGTCGCTGACGCCGCTCGTCGACGTGATCTTCTTGCTGCTGCTCTTCTTCATGCTGAGTTCGACCTTCACCCGCTTTGCCGAGATCGACCTCTCGGCCGCAGCGCCCGGCGGGGCTGTGGCCATGCCCGATACGAAACCGCTTTTCCTGCAGCTCGACCCCGAAGGGCTGCGGATGAACGGCCGCGACATGCCGCTTGAGGCTCTGGCCGACACCCTTGCCGGGGCTCCGGCCGAGGGTCCGGCGGAGGACGCGCAGCCGGTGCTGGTGGCGCTGCAGGGCGCGGTCAGCGCCCAGCGGCTGACCGATCTGCTGGTGGTGCTGCGCGCGGTGCCTGGCCTCCGCGTGACCGTTCTGGGGGCATCATGACCGCGAAATCCCGACGCGCGCCGCGCGAACCGACCATCGCGCTGATCAACATCGTCTTTCTGCTGCTGATCTTCTTTCTGGTCGCGGGCACGCTGGCCGCGCCGCTCGACGCGACGCTGAAGCTCGTCGATACCGAAGGGCTGGAGGGGGCCGGCCCGGCCGATGCGCTGGTGCTGCATGCCGACGGACGGATCACCCGGCAGGGCGCCGAGATCACGCCCGAGGCCTTTGTCGAGGCGCTCGACCCCGATGCAGGGGCCGATACGGGCGCTACGGTGCGGGTTATCCCGGATCGTGAGGCGCCCGCCGCCGATCTGGTGGCGCTGGCGCGCGCGCTGCGCGCGGCCGGAGCCGGGCGGGTCGTGATCGTGACCGAACGGGGGCTGCGATGATCCCGTCCTCCCGCGCGGGCAAGGTTCTGGCGCTGGGCCTCGCGCTTGGCGCCCATGGGGCGCTGGCTTTGGTGCTGGTGCCGCAGACCGAAACCCGGATGGAGGGCCGCGCGGGTGCCGTCGAGGCGGCGGTTGGCGCCAGTTTCGCCGACATGGCGGCGGGGCGGCTGACCGCCGAAAGCGCCGAAACCGTTGTCGAGGCCGCAGCCCCGCCCGAGCCGGTCGCGGCCCGGCTGCCCGACCCGGTCGAGGCGGTGCAGCCCGCGTCCGCCGAGGCCCTGCGCCCGCTACCCGAGGCCGCGCCGCAGCCGCAGCGCCCTGCGCCGCAGGCCGCCGAACAGCCCAAGCCGAAGGCCGCCGAGCCGCCGCCGCCCGAGACGGTGAAGGCCGAGCCCGAACCCGAGCCTCAGCGTCAGGCCGCGCCCCGGGGCAATGCCGACCGCAATGCCCGCGCCGGTCAGGCGGCGGGCACCGATCGGGCACAGGCTGCCACCAGCGGCCGGGGCGGCGCGACCGCCGAGTCCGGGAATGCCGCGGCCTCGAACTATCCGGGGCTGGTGATGCGGGCGCTGTCGCGGGTGCCGAAACCCCGCATCCGCGCGCGCGGCGCTGCCGTGGTGGCCTTCCGCCTCGGGGCCGATGGCAGCCTTGCCTCGGCCTCGGTGGCCCGCAGCTCGAGCTCGGCCGCGCTCGATCAGGCGGCGCTCCGGATCGTCCAGCGTGCGGCCCCCTTCCCGCCGCCGCCGCCGGGGGCCCAGCGCAGCTTTTCGATCCGGATCGAGGGGCGGTAGGACGGGCCGCCGCACAGGCCACGGTTCAGAGGGTCACGACCAGCTGGCGCCCGCGATGGGGGACGATCTCGAAGCGGGTGTCGAAGACCTCTTCGAGGATCTCGGCGCGCAGCACCTCGTCGGCCCTGGCCGCGGCGATCACCCGGCCGTCCTTCATCGCCACCACCCGGTCGGCCCAAAGCGCGGCGGCGTTGATGTCATGCAGAACAACGACGACCGCACGGCCGTCGGGGCCGGGGCGCGACAGGTCGTGCAGCCGGGCCATCAGGTCGCGCGCGTGGCGCGGGTCGAGCGCGTTCAGCGGCTCGTCAAGCAGCAGCCAGGGCGTCGCCTGGGCATAGGCCATGGCCACCATCGCGCGCTGGCGCTGGCCGCCCGACAGGGTGTCGAGAGGCCGCGCGGCCAGCGCGTCGAGCTCGAAGGCGGTCAGCGCTTCGGCGACGACGCGGGCATCCTCGGGGCCGGGCCGCCCGGCATGATGCGGCCAGCGGCCGAAGCCCACCAGCTCGGCCACCCGCAACCGGCTTGCGACCGTGGGCGATTGCTGCAACAGCGCCACCTGCCGCGCGCGCCGCCGGTCGGGCACCGCGAAAGGGTCGAGCCCGTCGATCCGCACGGTTCCCGCGCCGGGTCGCGCGAGCCCCGCGATGCAGTGCAGCAAGGTCGATTTGCCCGCGCCGTTCGGCCCGATCAGCGCGGTGATGCCGCGCGGCGCGAGGTCCAGCCCGACCTCGTGCAGGATCGGCGTGGCACCGGCAGCGTAGGACAGCGATCGGACTTCGATCATGCGGATCTCCTGTTCAGGACGAGGGCGAGGAACAGCAGCCCGCCGAAGAATTCCACCAGCACGGCCAGCGTCGAGTGCAGGCCCAGAAGCCGCTCGAACACGAACTGCCCGGCGACGAGGATCGCGGCGCCCGACAGCCCGGCCGCGGGCAGCAGGACCGCATGGCGGTAGGTGCCCGCCAGCGCCCGGCCCAGCGCCGCGGCGATGAGGCCCAGAAAGGTCACCGGCCCGACCAGCGCGGTCGCGACGGCGACCATCGCCGCGACCAGCATCAGGGCCGCGACCGCCAGCCGGTCATGGGCAAGGCCAAGCCCGCGCGCCGTCGGCCGGCCCAGCGCCGCCACGTCGAGCGCGGGTGCCATGGCGATGGCCAGCGCGCCCGCCCCGACCAGAACGACGGCGGCCATCCAGAGCGCGCCGGTCGGCACGGATCCGAAGCTGGCAAACATCGCCTGCTGGACCACGGCGAATTCGGAGGGGTCCAGCATCCGCTGGGCCAGCTCGGCCAGGCCGCGCAGCAGGACACCGAGGATCACCCCGGTCAGGATCATCCGCGTCACGTCGCCCGCGCCCCGCCGCAGCAACAGGCCGAACAGCGCGGTCGCGGCCAGCGTCAGCAGCGCGGTTTCGGCCAGGAACCGGCCGAACTCGGGCAAGAGCGCATAGCCAAGCCCGCCCAGCGTCGCGACCAGCGCGGTCTGCAGGAAGATGAACAGCGCGTCGATCCCGACGATCCCGGGGGTCAGAAGCCGGTTCGCGGCGACGGTCTGGAACAGCACCGTCGCCATGCCGGTGGCCGCGCCCACAAGGATCAACGCGGCCAGCCGGGTCGCGCGCAGCGACAGGATGAAGCCGGTCGGGCCGCGCAGATGCCAGAACAGGAACAGCAGCGACAGCGCCGCCAGCAGCCCGGCCAAGGCCCAGAGCCTGCGGGCGGGGCGGGGAAAGGTCCCGGCGGTCTCAGCCATTGCGCGCCGGTCCCGGGGCGGCATAAAGCAGCCACAGAAAGACGCCCGCGCCGAAGACGCCGAAGACGGTGGCGGCCGGGATCTCGTAGGGCTCCCGCAGCACCCGGCCGAGGATGTCGGCGGCCAGAACCATGCCGGCGCCCCCGGCCGCGACCAGCGGCAGGTTGGCGCGCAGGTTGTCGCCGCGCCAGCGCGACACGAGGTTGGGTGCCACCAGCCCGACGAAGGGCAGGGCGCCGACCGTCACGATCACCAGCGCGGTGATCGCCGCGACCGCCACCAGACCCAGCGTGCGGGTCTGGGCATAGTTCAGCCCGAGGCTGCGCGCCTGGGTCTCGCCCAGACCCAGAAGGGTGATCCGGTCGGCCGCCGCATAGACCAGAAGCGCCAGCGCCGCGATGCCCCAAAGCAGCTCGTAGCGGCCCTGCACCACGCCCGAGAACTCGCCCAGCCGCCAGATCCCCAGATACTGGACAAGATCGGTCGTCCAGGCCAGCCACAGCCCGGCCGAGCCGAGGATGCCGCCATAGATCAGGCCGACCAGCGGCAACAGCATCGGGTCCTGGCGCGGGATGCGGCGGGCGAGCGTAAGAAACCCCGCCGTTCCGATCAGCGCCGAAGCCGTCGCGGCCGCCATCTTCCACACGGGCGCGGCGCCCGGCGCGATCAGGGTGACGCCCAGAAGGCCAAGCATCGCCGCCTCGGGGGTGCCGGTCAGGGCGGGCTCGACCAGCCGGTTCTGCACCGTCTGCTGGATCACCACGCCCGCCAGCGCCAGCCCCATCCCGGCCAGAAGCGCTGCCGCCGTGCGTGGGAAGCGGCTGACCGCGATCAGCCAGCCGGTCCCGAGATCGCCCGAGAAAAGAGAGGCCGCGCCGATGCAGAGGCTCAGCCCCGCCAGCGCCGCCAGCGCGGTGCCGAGCCCCAGCCAGAGCCTCAGCCCGGCCGTCATGGGCGGTCGGCGGAAAAGGCCGCGACGATTTCGTCGAGCGTGTGCATCATCGACTGAACGCCGCCGCCCGCGATGTAAAGCGGCCCGCTGTCCAGATAGACGATCTGCCCGGCCCGTGCGGCCTCGGTGCCCCGGACCAGCACGTTGTCAAGCGTCGCCACCGCCGCTTCGCCGCTGGCGCCGATGGCCGCGCCGCGGTCGATGGCGAGGATCCAGTCGGGGTCGGTCTCGGCCACGAATTCGAACGAGATCGCCTCGCCATGGGTTGCGGCGCCCAGATCGGGATGCGCCTCGGGCAGGCCCAACGCGGTGTGCAGCCAGCCGAAGCGGCTGTCGCGCCCATAGGCCGAGATCTTGCCGCCATTGGTCAGCACGATCAGCGCGTCGCCCTTGCCCGCGACGGCTGCGCGGGCGGCGGCGATCCGGGCGTCGAGCGCGGCCTCGAGGGCTGCGGCCTCGGTCTCGCGGCCGAAGAGGCGGCCATAGGCCTGCAGCCGGGCGCGGGTCTCGGCCAGCATGTCCAGACCGGTCACGGTCATGTCGATGGTTGGCGCGATCCGCGCCAGCGCCGCGGCCTGCCCCGAGGACCGGCTGCCGACCACGATCAGGTCGGGATCGAGGATCGCGAGGGCCTCGAAATCGGGCTCGAAGAGCGTCCCGATCCGGGTCGCGCGGCTGGCGGTGGCGTCGAGATAGGGCAGGTAATGCGGCTCGGGCACGCCCGCGACGTCGACCCCCAGCGCGTCCAGCGTATCGAGCGCCGCGATGTCCATCACCGCCACCCGGGCGGGGTCGGCGGTCAGCTCGGCCGGGCCGGTGGCGGTCTCGACGGTGACCGTGCGGGCGGCTGCCGGCAGGCCGAGGCAAAGCGCCAGGGCCAGCGAAGCCAGACTGCGGCTCAGCATGATGTGTCCTTTCCTGCGATGGGGGCGACCGCTGACTGGCGGTGCGCTGGCGGTGTCCGGGGATCTTTTCGGGTAGCGGTGCCGTGACCGGTCAGGCCCGGATAGCGCCTTGCCCTCGACCGGGGCAAGACCTAAATCGACAGAAAAAGTCAGGAATGTATCATGACCCTTCTTCACGACACCGGCGTCTTTTCCACCCCCAAGGCGAGCAGCTATCTTCAGCAGCTCTGCAAGCATTTCGCCCATAAGGTCGCGGTCGAGTACGACACCGATCTGGGTCGGGTGGCGCTGCCCCCGGGCGAGGCCAGCCTCGAGGCCAGTGACGGGCTGCTGACCGTGACGGTCAGCGGGGCCGATCCCGCCGCGTTGGAACTTGCCCGCAACATCGTCGACAGCCATCTGGCGCGCTTTGCCTTTCGCGAAGGCTTCGAGAAGATGGACTGGCGGGGTGGCAAGGTGGCCTGAACCGTGCCGTCGGCCGGTCCGGGGCACGGCCTTGCAGGGACCCATCGGTCCGGCCATGCCCCGCCCCGTCCGGTGTCAGAACCGCCAGCGGGCGCTGACCCCGAAGGTCCGTCCCGGCTCGTTCAGCGCGACCACCCGGCTGAAGTCAATCCCGTCCGAGCTGCGGCTGGCATAGGTCTCGTCCAGCAGGTTGCGGATGTCGAACCGGATTTCGACCCCGTTCATCCGCGCGGGGGCATAGGTCGCGTGAAGGTTCAGCACCTCATAGCCCGGAAGGTCGGTCGGCGTGTCGGTGTTCTTAAGGGCGATTTCCGCCGATCCGCCCAGCCGCCAGGCGGGCGTCAGGTCGAGCCCGCCTTCCAGCGCGATGATATGCCCGACCGGGCGGCCATAGTAATAGGACGTGGTGCCGACGGTGTCGCCGTCGAGTTTGACATCGGCATAGGTGTAGTTCAGCCGGGCGAAGCCGTCGCTGCCCTGCCAGCCGATCGACCCCTCGACCCCGCGCGAGCTGACATCGGCCCGCGCGCCGCGGTCGGCGCCGGTGGGCAGCACCGCGTTGAGATCGTCGATCCCGGTATAGAAGACCGCGCCGCTGACCGCCCAGGGACCGGTCTCATAGCGCAGGCCCAGGCGGCTTGCCTTGCTGCGCGAGGTGGTGAAGCCGTCATAGGTCCAGTCGCCGCCGAAATTGACCAGCGCCGCCTCGCCCAGCTCGTAGCCGCCCCAGGTCGAGGCGATCCCGGCATTCAGCGTCAGCCGTTCGGTCAGTACCACATCGACCGAGGCATTGGCGCTGAGCCCGCTGCCGTCGAACTCCTGTCCGTCGGCGGCGTCGAACTCCTGCATGTCATAGCGCAGCCCGTAGGAGACCGAGACCCTGTCGGTCAGGTCCTGGCGCGCCTGGGCGAAGAGGCCGATATTGGTCATGCTCTCCTTGCCCCGGCTGTCATAAGGGGCGGTGCCGCGCCCGCGCCCCTTGGCGGTCTCGTCGAAGAAGTCGAGCCCGGCGGTCAGGGTGCCGGTGCCGATCTGCCATTCGTTGCTGGCGCTGCCGCTGAGGCTGGTATTGAGCCCCCAGGCTCCGATGACGTCGACCTCCTGCTCGTTATAGGACAGTTGCAGCTTGGGCGCGAACCAGCCCTCGGGGGCCTCGTCGGTATAGCTGAGCGTGAACGAGCTGCGCCGGGCATAGCCGTCGACCATCACGCTGTCGCCCGAGGTCAGCCCGGCGAAATCGGGCCGGATGAAGTAAAGCCCGTTGCCGCCCAGCTGCGCCGCCCGGCGCCCCTCGTCCTCGGTTTCCGAGGCGCTGAAGGTCAGCCGCTTGCCCGATTGCGAGGTGAAGCCCAGCTTGGCGGTGTAGGAGCTCAGGTCGGGCTCGGTCCCGCTCATGGTGGTGCCGTCGCCATCCTCGTACTCGCTGCCGATCTCGCGCGTGCCGCTCAGCAGGTAGTCAAGCCCGCCCTGCTGGCCGAAGACCGTCAGCGCGCTGCGCAGGTCGGTGCCGTTGGTTGACGTGCCGATGCTGGCGATGCCGCCGAAACTCTTGCCCGGTTCCAGCAGATCGCGGGCATCCTTGGTCTCGTAGGCGATGGACCCGGCCAGACCGCCGGGGCCGCCATCGGCCGGGGCAAGGCCCTTGGTCACCTCGACCCGTTTCAGCAATTCCGGGTCGATCAGCACGTTGCCGGTATGGTGGAAGGCGCCCTTGTTCTGGCGCGCGCCGTCGATGGTGACCGACAGCAGGCTTTCCTCGATCCCGTTCACGAAGACCTTTTGCGCAATCGCCGCGCCGCCCCCCACCGTCACCGAGGCCTCGCCCTGAAAGACGTCCTTCACGCTGGACGGGTTGCGGTTTTCCAGGTCCTCGGCGGTGACCTCGGTATTGCCCAGAAGATCCTGGGCTTCTGCCCCCTCGATCCGCAGGGTGCCGAGATAGGTCTGGTTGGTATCCTGGCCGAAAGCGGCGCTGCCTGCCCAGCAGGCGCCCAGAAGCAGCAGGCCTCGAGAGGTCCGGTTCATGCGTTGTCCCCAATTCTGCGTGTCACATGGCTGGACAGCGCGTCCTGGGACGGGCGATCTGGCTTTCCGGTCCGCCGGGCGGCGCCGCGGCGAATATCCGACGATTTTTATCAGTCTTCGCGTACATACGAATTCGTGCCGCACATGCAAGAACGGATTCGGTCTTCCACGACCGAAGACGCACAAGGAAACCGCCCCGCGATGCAGGGACGGCGCGGTTTTGGGCATTTCGGTCCCTTGGACGCACCGTTGCGTGGCGAAACGTCGCGACCCGTGGTTCAATCCGTTCTGCGGCATTGAGCGGCCGGGAATGCGCTATGTAACCTTACTGCACAGCGATATCCGGGAGAGTTGCAGAGATGACCGAGACCAGCGACGATGCCCCGTACCGGGTTGCCGCGATCCCGCTTGTGGAAGACCTGGCCATCGACGCGCTGCTGGCGAAGGTCGTGGCGGCCCTGCGCGCCGAGGGCGTCCGCGTCGCCGGGTTCCGTCAGGGCCGCGCCCCGGAGGGCGGTATGGCGGTCGAGGATCTGACCGGCGGCGGAGTCTTTTCGATCTCGCAGGATCTGGGGCCGGGGTCGCAGGGCTGCAAGCTCGACCCGCAGGGGCTGGCCGAGGCGGCCTGTGCCGCGCTGGCCGCGCTTGAGACCGGGCCCGATCTGCTGATCCTGCCGCGCTTCGGCAAGGCCGAGGTCGCGGGGCACGGGTTTCGCACGGTGATCGAACGCGCCTGCGAGCGGCAGGTGCCGGTGCTGGTCGCGGTCAAACCCGATTGCACCGCGGCCTGGACCGATTTCACCGGTGGCGTGGCCGACCGGCTTGTGCCCGAGCGGGCGGCGGTGCTGGACTGGTGCCGGGCCGGGATCTGCGCCCGGGTCTGAGGCGCCTCCGGGGCTTAGCTGGCCGCTGAAAACTCCGAGGATCGCGTTTTCGACGCCAAGGAGCGTCACTTTTCGGGCTCTCTCGTCGAGCTGATGAAAACGTGGCGCGTCTGGACCTGACGAGCGAAGCGAAAGGCGTGCGCCTCAGACCTTTTTTCGGTAGCCTGCTAGGGCAGGGCCAGGATCACATGGCTCGACTTGATCAGCGCGGTCGCGGCGTCGCCGGGGGCCAGTTTCAGCGCCTCGGCGCTTTCGCGGGTGATCGTCGCAACCAGCGTCTTGTCGCTTCCGAGATCCAGCACGATCTCGCTGTTCACCGGCCCGTCGGTGCGCCCGGTGACGGTGCCGGTCAGACGGTTGCGGACCGACATCGGGCCAAGCTCGTGCCCCTTCGCGAGGATCACGAAGCTCGACTTGACCAGCGCGAAGATCTCGATGCCGGGGGCCAGCCCCATTTCGGCGGCGCTGTGGCCGGTGATGACCGAGGCCAGCGTCTGGCCGCCGCCGATATCCATCTGCACCTCGGCGCTGACCGGGCTTTCGGTCACCGAGGTCACGGTGGCGCGGTAGGTGTTGCGGGCCGAGGTCTTCATCATCAGGCTCCAGAGAATGTCGCCGGGGTCGAGGTCGATCTGGTTGTCGAGCGAGGCGACCACCCGTTCCAGCCCTTCCTGGATCGCGGTGAAGGCGGCGATGACCTTCTCGCCGGCCGGGGTCAGCGCCGCGCCGCCGCCCGCGCGCCCGCCGGGGGCGGCGCTGACCAGGGGGCTTGCGAAGATGTTGTTCATCGCCTGCACCCCGTCCCAGGCCGCCTTGTAGGACAGGCCCACCTCGCGCGCCGCGGCCGAGATCGACCCGGTCCGGCCGACCGCGGCCAGAAGCGCCACCCGGTCGGCGCCCATCCGCGCCCCGGGCCGTTCCAGCGTCAGCGCGCTGCGCACTCCAACCGGCATTGCCGTCTCGCTCCTTTTGCGGACATCGCCCCGTCTTAGCGCGAAGCCGCCCGATCTTCCACCGCCGAGTGCCCGGTGCTGTGCCCTGCCGCCGGGCGCCGGACCTTCGGGCCAGGGCCGCGTCAGCGCGGCCTCTTGCCAGCCGTTATACAAGTGGCAAGCATGGCGGCGATCCCCTTCGCCGCCAGCGCGCGGCCAGGCGCGAAAGGAAGATGCATGGAAAAGGTCATGGCCGAGATCCGGGCGGGCGAGGTCTGCGCCCCGCTGCCGCAGACCGGCGATGCGACAGTGTGGTTCGTCGGGCGGCTCAGGACCCCCTGGACGTCGCCGCGCGACTGTCCGCGTCAGGGCGACCGCACCGCTGGCCCGGTCTGCCGGATCGAGATCGACCCGCGCTGGCGCGAGGCGCTGGCCGGGATCGAGCGCAAGGAGAACCTGCTGCTTCTGTACTGGATGGACGGGGCGCGGCGCGATCTGGTGCGCCAGAGCCCGCGCAATGACGGCGAGACCATCGGCACCTTCGCACTGCGCTCGCCCAACCGGCCCAATCCGGTGGCCTGTTCGGTGGTCGCGCTTCTGGGGCGCGATGGCGATGTGCTGCTGGTGCGGGGGCTCGATTGCATCGACGGGACGCCGCTGATCGACCTCAAGCCCGATTATGGCGGGCGGCCCTGTCCCGAGCATTAGGTGTTCAGTCCCGGCATCTCGTGGATCGGGTTCAAGATGAATCTGTCCGGCTCTGATGTCCGGATCTTGCAGATGTATTCGCAGGGCGTGAGCCCGTCGATGGTCTTGAGGCGGCGCGCGAAGCTGTAGGCTGCCATCAAGTCCGCGAGGTGGGGGCGGAGCTGGTCGTGGCTGTCGTGATGGTCCCGATTGACGTTCAGCGGGAAGACGCGCCACTGGTGCCTCGCCTGATCCGCTTCACCCTCCCTGATCGTGCGGTGCATCCGTTCGACCTGTCCGCCGCCCTGGAAAAACAGTCCCCCCGGACTGTTTTCCGATCCTCCGAACTCCCGGGATGGTTGGGGTTGGTCAGGGCAGCGTTTGAACGCCGACCGCTTCGGCTTGTCGCCCTCGACGTCCGGCAGGCGCGAGAGGCATTCGCCATCGGGTTTGAACCAATGGCGCCGCAATGGCTCAGCGCTGCAGGCAGCACTGCAGTGCAGAGCGTGTCAGATGCGGGATGGACGGCTGCAGGGCACGGAGGCCGTCGTCAAGCGGCAGCAGCGTGTGGCGCCGAAACGCGACGATGGCCGCCTCCTCGGCCTCAGACGGAACCGTCGAACGTGGCCT
>NZ_QNVX01000012.1:0-64190 GCF_003314725.1 Rhodovulum sp. BSW8 | reverse complement strand
GCGAGCGACGCTTGCGATCGCTGTATCGCTGCTCTGACCGCGTACGTGGTCGCGGCGTTTCCGTGACGAACTTGCCCCATAGGGCATCCTTCCATTCCTTCGATAGGACCACGCCACCAAACCCTGGGATCGAACAGCTAGGCGTTCGGGGGCGAAGGCCGCGCGGGTGCGGGCCGGGGGCAGGGCCGTCCCTCCCCCCAACCCGGCGGATCAGTCCTTGCCGACCAGAACGTCGGTCGACTTGATGATGGCGCTGGCCTTGTCGCCGACCCTCAGATCCAGATCGGTGGCGGCCTCGTTGGTGATCGAGGCAGTGACGATGGCCCCGCCGCCGACGTCGATCTTGACATGGGTGGTGACGGTCCCGGTTTCGACCGCGGTTACGGTCCCGGTAAGGATGTTGCGTGCGCTGAGTTTCATCTTGTCATTCCTGTCCCGATGGGCCGGCCCGCTGGACCGGCGCGTCCGGCCTGCTGCCGGACCATCTTGATCGGACGCGGCAAGGTCTTTTGCAATATAAGAAAAATCTACATAACGGCTCCCGGGCCGCAGAGGGCGCTGCGCCCGCCCGGCCCTTTCTCGGCCGGGCGGGACGCGGTCTGCGGCCTTAGCCCCGGGCCTCGTCGGGCGCGGGGCGCGACGGCTGCGGGCGCAGCCGGGCGACGGCGGTCAGAACGGCAACGTAGAAGACCGGCACCATCACGATGCCGAACAGCGCCGAGAAGACGATGCCGCCGAGCATGCCGATGCCGATCGAGTTCTGCGCATTGGCTCCGGCGCCGCTGGCCAGCGCCAGCGGCAGGATGCCGAAGCCGAAGGCAAGCGAGGTCATCAGGATCGGCCGCAGCCTCTGTCGGGCGGCGGTGACCGTCGCCTCGACCAGCGCCTGGCCCTGCCGCCGGAGGGTCTCGGCGAATTCGACGATCAGGATCGCGTTCCGCGCCGCCAGACCGATGGTCGTCAGCAGGCCGACCTTGAAATAGACGTCGTTCGACTGACCCAGCAGCCAGGTCGCCAAAAGCGCCCCCAGCATCCCGACCGGCACCGACAGCATCACCGCGAAGGGCACCGTCCAGCTTTCGTAAAGGGCGGCGAGCGCGAGAAACACCACCAGGGCCGACAGCGAATAAAGCAGCGGCTCCTGATTGCCCGACAGCCGTTCCTGATAGGACAGCCCGGTCCAGGCGACGCCGTAGCCGCCGTCCGCGCCTGAGACGAGCTCTTCCATCGTTTCCATTGCGTCGCCCGAACTGATCCCCTGTGCCGGGGCGCCCGAGAGTTCCATCGCCCGGGTGCCGCCATAGCGGTCGAGCGAGGGCGTCACCGAGTCCCACACCCGGGTCACGAAGGCCGAAAGCGGGACCATCTCGCCGCCGGAATTGCGCACATACCAGACGTCGATATCCTCGGGCTGCATCCGCCAGCGCGCGTCGCCCTGCACGATCACCTCGCGCAGGTCGTTGCCCAGCGGGAAGTCGTTGACATAGGTCCCGGCAAAGACCGTCGCCAGCATCCCGTTGACGTCGGACAGCGACACGCCCAGCGCCTCGGCCTTCTGCTGGTCGATATCGAGCCGGAGCGAGGGCTTGGTGGCGTCGTCATTGCCGCGCAGGTTGGTGACGCGGCCATCGGCGGTCGCGGCGGCCACCAGCCGGTCGGCCGCGGCCTTCAGCGCCTCTTGCCCGGTTGCGGCCTGATCGACCAGATACATGGTAAAGCCCGACGAGGTACCCATGCCCGGGATCGCGGGCGGTTGCATCACGTAGATCTGCCCGAAGCGGTTCTGGAAGAAGGCGCCGTTGGTCCGGGTGCTCAGCGTCTCGGCGTCAAGCCCGGGCCGGTCGGCATAGTCGCGGAGCTTGACGAACATCATCGCCGCGTTCTGGCCGCTGCCGCCGAAGCTGAAGCCGACCGCCGAGAAGACCGAGTCGACCGCGCCGCCGGTGGCGGTCAGCATGTGGTTTTCCAGCGCCGCGACCGCCTCTTCGGTCTGGGCGGTGGTGGCGTGCTGGGGCAGCTCGATGGTCGCCATCAGCACCCCCTGATCCTCCGTCGGCAGGAAGGACGAGGGGACCTCGCGATAGACGAGCCCGGCGCCGATCCCGACTGCGGCCAGCACGATCAGCATGCGGAACGGCCGCCGGGAAAACCGCGCCACGCTGCCGCCATAGCCGCCGGTCAGCCGGTCGAGCCCGGCATTGAACCAGCGCAGCGGTGCCAGCTGCGCATGGCCGTCTCCGGGCCTCAGCAGGGTCGCGCACATGGCGGGCGTCAGGATCAGCGCGACCAGCAGCGACAGCACCATCGCCGAGATGATCGTCACCGAGAACTGCCGGTAGATCACCCCGGTCGAGCCCGACATGAAGGCCATCGGCAGGAACACCGCCGACAGTACCACCACGATGCCAATGAGCGCGCCCGAAATCTCGGCCATGCTCTTTTCGGTTGCTTCGCGGGGTCCAAGACCCTCTTCGGCCATGACCCGCTCGACGTTCTCGACCACCACGATGGCGTCGTCGACCAGCAGCCCGATGGCCAGCACCAGCGCGAACATGCTGAGCGTGTTGATCGACATGCCCAGCGCGGCCAGCACCCCGAAGGTGCCCAGCAGCACGACCGGCACCGCGATGGTCGGCACCAGCGTCGCGCGCCAGCTTTGCAGGAAGAGAAGGATCACCAGAAAGACCAGAACGATGGCCTCGCCCAGGGTGTGATAGACCTGCTCGATCGACTGCTCGACGAAAGGCGAGGTGTCATAGGGGTATTCGACCGCCACGCCCTCGGGCAACGAGGCCGTCAGCCCGTCGATGGTGGCGCGGACCCGGCTGGCGGTCTCGACCGCATTGGCCCCGGTCGCGAGGTTGACCCCAAAGCCCGCCGCGGGCTTGCCGTTGAAGCGGCTGGAGCTGCCATAGCTTTCCTCGGCCAGCTCGATCCGGGCGACATCGGCCAGATAGACGCTGGATCCGTCGGGTTCGGTCTTCAGCAGGATGCGCTGGAAGTCCTCGACCGAGCTGAGCTGCGACTGGGCCGACAGCGACACGGTAATCTGCTGACCCTCGACCACGGGCTGCGCGCCCAGCGAGCCGACGGTGACATTGGTGTTCTGCTCGGCCACGGCGCCGGTCACGTCGGCGGGCGTCAGCTGGTACTGGAAAAGCCGGTCGGGATCGAGCCAGATGCGCATCGCATATTGCGTGCCGAAGACGTTGATCGACCCCACGCCCTCGGTCCGCTGCACCGCGTCTTCGAGCGTCGAGCTTAGCAGATCGCCCAGTTCCACCGAACTGAGGCTGCCATCCTCGGACACGAGCGCGCCCACCATCAGGATCGAGCTGGTCGAGCGGGTGACCGCCACGCCCTGCTGGGTGACGCTGGCGGGCAGCTTCGACTGCACCAGCTGCAGCTTGTTCTGAACCTGCACCTGCGCCATGTCGGGATCGACCGTGTCGTCGAAGGTCAGCGACACGCTGGCCGAGCCTTCCGACGAGGTCGAGGTCATGTAGGTCAGCCCGTCGAGCCCGGTCATGCCGTCCTCGATCACGGTGGTCACCGAATTCTCGACGGTTTCGGCCGAGGCGCCGGTATAGCTGGCCGAGATCCGCACGGTCGTCGGCGCGATGTCGGGATATTGCGAAATCGGCAGCGTCGCGAGGCCGAAGGCCCCCACCAGCATGGTGACGATGGCCAGCACCCAGGCGAAAACCGGGCGTCGGATGAAGAAGGCGGCCATGGTCTAGTCCTCCGCGCCGGACGACGCGGGGGCGGCGTCCTGCACCAGCCCGTTTTCATCAAGCGTGGCGGTCACCGGCCGTACCTTCTGGCCATCGCTCATCGATTTCAGCCCGTCGACGATCAGCTTGTCCCCGGGCGCGATTCCGTCCTCGACGATCCAGCTGTTGCCGGTGCTGCCGATCTCGGTCAGCGCGGTTTTCCTCGCGGTGCCGTCGGCGGCCAGCACAAAGGCGTTCAGCTTGCCCGAACTGTCGCGCTGGGCCGCGCGCTGCGGTACCAGGAAGGCGTCGACCGAGCCCAGCGTGACCTCGCCCCGGACGAACATGCCGGGCAGGATCAGCCGCCGCGGATTGTCGAAGCGAAAGCGCACGCTCATGGTCCCGGTCGAGGTCGCGACGCTGGTTCCCGGCGTCACCAGCTGACCCTCGCCCTCGTAGCTCTGGCCGGTTTCCAGCACCAGCCGGGCGCGGAGGCGGTCGTTCATCTTCAGCGTTCCGGCCTCGATCTGGCCGCGGATCGACAGGATCCGGGCGCTGGTTTCGATCATGTCGACATAGATCGGGTCAAGCCGGGTGACGGTGGTCAGCGCGTCGCCTTGCGCCGCCGTGACCAGATCGCCGACCGACACCGCCGAGATGTCGGGCACGCCCTCGATCGGGCTGCGGATCGTGGTCCAGGACAGCTGGGTGCGGGAATAGTCGAGCGCGGCCTGGGCCGCGTCGAGCGTGGCCTTCGCCTCTTCCAGTTCGGCCCGGGCGGCGTCGACCTGGGCGGCGGAATAGTTGTTGCCCTCCAGCTTGAGCGCCCGCTCATAGGCGGATTGCACGACCGGCAGATTGGCCTCGGCCTTGGCCAGATCGGCCGCGTCGGCGGCGACCTCGGCGCGGTAGGCCGCATCGTCGATCCGGTAAAGCGGATCGCCCACCTTCAGCGGGCGGCCGGGTTTGTAGACCACCTCTTCGACGACGCCGTCGACCCGGGGCCGGATCTCGACATCCTCGAAGGCCACGGCCCGGCCGGGCAGGGTGACGGTGCGCGGCACCTCCTGGCGCTGCATCTCGATCACGCCGACCTGCATCGGAGGTGCGCCGCCGGTCGCGGGCTCCTGGGCAAGGGCGGCGGGGGTCAGCCAGACAAGTGCGGCCAGCACCGCAAGACAATCGAGCGGGGACCGGAACGGCAGCGACCGGGTCAAGGAGATGAGTGACATGCAATATCCGTAAGAGGGTCAAAGGGGGGCGGAACCTGCCCGGTGCTACGCAACACATGCCGAAGGGGCAACGACACCGACCATAACGGTTGTGTTACGGCGCTGGCGAGGAATTCCGTTGGTGACGGCGCAAATCCGGCCGGAAAGGGGGCTGGAGGACGGCTGGAGGACGGCCCGGCCCTGCCTCAGCCGCGCGTCTTGCGGACGTAGAGCTCCATCCGGTGATGGACGATATCATAGCCCGGTTTCGCCGCGATCCGGGCCTGCGGCTCTTCGATCCGGTCCGAGCGGAACTCGACCGCCTCGCCGGTCCCGATGTCGATCATGTGGTCGTGATGGGCGGTCTCGGCGCGTCCGAAACAGGCGGGCGCGCCCTCGAACTGGTGGCGCTGGATCACGCCCTGATGCTCCAGCGCGCTCAGCGTGCGGCAGACGGTCGGCAAGGACAGCCCCGGTGCGCGGGGCTCGGCCCGGCGGTGCAGCTCGGCCGCGTCGCGATGGTCCTCGGCCTCGGCCAGCACGTTCATCAGGGCGGCGCGTTGCCGGGTGACGCGGATCCCGGCCGCGCGCAGCGCCCGGGTCAGCCTGTCGCTTCGGTCCTGCAGGACGGTCTTCCTTTCGGTCGCTCCGGGCCCCGGCGCTCAGCCCGCGCCCCTCGCGCCGCGCGAGGCGGCCCTTGTCCGGTGCAGACGCCGCCCGAAGGCCGCCGCGAAAAGCGCCGTGAGCACGAGAGTGACCGTCGCCGCCGGGGCGCTGTCGACATGGAAGCTGGCATAGGTGCCGCCCAGCATGGCCGCAAGGCAGACGGCGACCGAGACGACCGGCATCGGCCCGAAACTCTGCACCAGCAGAAAGGCGATGGCACCAGGGGCGATAAGCAGGCCCACGGCCAGGAGCAGCCCGGTCGCCGACAGCGTTGCGACGATGGTCAGCGACAGCGCCGTCAGAAGCCCGTAATGCAGCACCCCGACCGGCAGGCCCGAGGCCTTGGCCTGGCCCGGGTCGAAGGTACGCAGCATCGGGTCCTTCCATTTCGCGGCCAGCGTCACGCCAAGCGAGATCAGCCCTGCAGTCTACAGATCCTGCGGCCCGGCGCCCGGCATGTCGCCGAACAGGATAGGGTCGAGATGGGCGTTGGAGGGGAAGGCGGCAAAGAGGATGACCTCCAGCGCGAACATCCCCGAACAGACGACGCCCATCACCGTGGCGCGCTTGATCCGGCGGTTCTCGGCCATATACCCGGTGACAAGCGCGCTGGTCACCCCCGCCGCAAAGGCGCCGAGGATCGGGGGATAGGCGAAGGGTTCGAGCAGGCGCATTGCGCGCCCTCACGGTCCTGGGTGCGGTCGCCATATTGCACCAGAGGACGCTCGTCATCGGTCAGGATCGAAATCTGGCGCGGGTCGTCGTCATCGTGCAGCTTGGGACCGCCCAGCGTGAACTGGCGCAGCACGCCGCCGAAGGCGCGTTCGAGGTTCGCGCGGGTGAAGGTCGTCGCGGTCGGCCCGTCGCCGGCACTGTGCCCCGCACCGGCACCGCCCGGTCGCAGAATTCGGGCATCGAACCCAGATCATGGGTCGAGACCAGCATCACCCGGCCCTCGTCCCGCAACGCGCGCAGCAGCGCCGCGATCTGCTCTTCGGTCTTGACGTCGACCCCGGTGAAGGGCTCGTCCAGCGGGATCACCCGGCCGTCCTGTGCCAGCGCCCGGGCCAGAAAGACCCGCCTTTTCTGCCCGCCGACAGCTCGCCGATCTGGCGGTGGCAAAACGCCGTCGAGCCGACGCGATCGCGCGCGCGGTCGACCGCTGCCCTGTCGGCCGCACGCGGACGCCGCGGAAAGCCCATATGCCCGTGGCGGTCCGTCATCACCGCATCCTCGACCAGCACGGGGAAGCACCAGCCGACCTCCTCGGCCTGCGGGACATAGGCCAGCAGATTGCGACGCAGCGCCTCGCGCCCGCCCAGTCCCAGCCGCCGGATCTCGCCCCGCGCGACCGGAACGAGGTCCATGATCGCCTTGAAAAGCGTCGATCTCCCGGCGCCGTTCACGCCAGCGAGCGCGGTGATCGTGCCGCGCGGATCGGCCTCTGTCGCGGGGATGTCGTCGGCGGTCGGGCGGTGCACCATGGGTCTCCTGTCCAGAGCGGCGGGGGCGTCAGTTCGCGACCGTCGCCTCGAGCAGGCCGCGCGCCACGGTGTCAAAGGTCACGCGCAAGAGGTCGAGACAGGTCGGCACCGGCCCGGTCGGATCGCTGAGACTGTCGACATAAAGCGCCCCGCCGAAGGCCGCCCCGGTCTCTCGTGCCACCTGCCTGGCGGGATCGCCTCGCGGGATCTGTGCGAGATACGTACCTGTCCCTTGCGCAAGAGGGGTCTTGGCGTTGGTGTCGGGGGCCGACATGTATCCGGCCTCATGATGCGGCCGTCGTCACGCCGGGGGCCAGCATGGCGGTCGCGGGCCGGACCAAGATCAAAGCCGTGTGTTCGAAGGCCCGACCTGCCGGTCTCGGCCGTCATGTCCCACAGACCTGTTCGGTCAACGCCGCCAGATCCCGTTTTTCCGCGGCCGAGTGCACCAGCCCGTAGGCCTTGGCGATCCGCCGGAACCGCAGCACGTACTGGCAGCGGAAGACCTGATCGGGCGGCAGCCAGTCGAGCGGCCCCCGCGCGCCCTTCGAGCGGTTCGCCGAGGCTGTGACGGGCAGCAGGTTGACGGGATCGAGCGCGAAGCGGGCGCGCTTCGCGGACGGCCAGCTGGCGGCGCCATGGCCCCAGGCATAGCGCAGCGGCACGATGTGATCGATGTCGAGATCCCGGGCTTGGGTCACCACCCACCCGGTATAGGGCGCGATCCAGCGGCCGTGGCGCACCGAACAGCCCGAGGGCGCCAGTGTCACCGGCACGGTGGAAAGACCCGCCAGCAGCTCGGCCCGGGTGTCGAGGCAATCGCCATCGGGATCGGCCCAGCCCGCGCCGAAGGCCGCGCGGCTGTAAGGGGCGGTCGTGGGATCGGGGGCCTGCGCGACCGGCGTGCAGGTCAGAAGCGTGACGCTCAGCAGAAGCAGGGGAAGACGACGGAACAACGGGGCGGACTCTTTAGACTCTTTACTCGACCTGGCCCCCGGGATCCGGGTGAATGCCGCTTCGGCCCGGGGAAACTCATACGCGTCCCGTCATGACCCCGCAGCGCGCGAGGATCAACTGTCGCGGCGCCTTTTGCGCCCGCGCCAGTCCTGCGCCTCGTCCGGATGCGGCAGGCGCCCCGGCGCGGCGACCCGATCGCGCGGGGTGCCGTTCGCCCGGGTCAGGCGGCCGACGGTGGCCCTCGTCCGAGAGCGGCTCGCCTGGTCACCGCCCGGTCGACTGGCAGGCATGGTCAGGCCGGGGCAGGCCTGCTCGGTTGCGCCGGGGGATCGCCGGGATCAATAGGCCTCATGGGGGCGCATGCCCGGTGCCTGACACCTTCCTGGAGAGGGGCAGGTCCATCGGCTGTGCAAAAGGCCGTTCGGTGGAAAACGTGGTTGCCGTGGCGCGCGCCGCGCCGGGCGCGGATCAGGCTTCGAGCTCGGCGTCCCAGTAGAGGAAGTCGAGCCAGCTGTCATGCAGGTAGTTCGGGGGAAACTTGCGGCCGACATCGCGCAGCTCGGTCGCCTGGGGACGGCGCGGGGCGCGGCGAAGCGACATGCCCGCCTGGCGCAGGCTTTTCGAGCCCTTCCGGAGGTTGCAGCGCGAACAGGCGGCGACGACGTTTTCCCAGCTGGTGATGCCGCCCCGGGCGCGGGGCACCACATGGTCGAAGGTCAGATCGCCCTTGCAGCCGCAATACTGGCAGCTGAATTCGTCCCTCAGGAAAAGATTGAAGCGCGTGAAGGCCACGCGCTTCTGCGGTTTGACGAAATCTTTCAGCACGACGACAGAGGGTATTCGGATCGTCCGGGTCGGACTTCGGACGACCTTGTCGTATTCGGCCACGATGTCGACCCGGTCGAGGAAGGCCGCCTTGACCGCCTCCTGCCAGGGCCAGAGCGACAGCGGATAGTAGGACAACGGGCGGTAATCGGCGTTCAGGACCAGCGCCGGATGATGCTTGAGAGAGCCTGGCTCCCGCACGAACGAAGTTCTGAAATCGCCATCCATGGTGAGACTCAGCCTCTGCCCCGTCTGCCTGCCCGGCCCCGAGACGGGACGTGCCCGCCCCTTGCCTTGCGTTTGACTATATATGGCGTTTGCCACCTGACAAGCCCCGCAGATGCGGTGGCCCTTGGGGCGGTGACTAAAGGCTTTGCGTAACGGCGTTGTGACGCCGGACCGCGCGGTGCCACCGGGATGTGCCTGCGAATTGTGCAAAGCGACCGGTTTCTCATGCCTTGGGGCCCAAAAGACCTGCCGCGCGCGGGGCGCGAACCGGGGCATTACCCCCGGGAATCGCCCAACTCAGCAGGCGGAGGCCCGGCCGCGGTCCGGGGCTGGGGGCGACCCGGGGGCCGGAGGTCTCAGTCGGTCCCGGTCGTCCTGCCGGCGGACCGCAAGGGGGCCCCGAGGTCGGGGGCCGCGTCGATCAGCCTCCGGGCACAGGCGGTGCGAGGGGCGTCGAAGATCTGCGCGGCCGGTCCTTCCTCGACCAGACGTCCCTGACGGATCAGCGCGATCCGGTCGCAGAGGTAACGCACGACGGCCAGATCGTGGCTGATGAACAGATAGCCGAGCCCCAACCGGTCCTGCAGATCGATCAGCAGGTTCAGCACCTGTGCCTGCGCCGAGACGTCGAGCGCCGAGGTGGGCTCGTCCAGCAGCAACAGCTCGGGCCCCGCCGCCAGCGCGCGGGCGATGCCGATCCGCTGGCGCTGGCCGCCGGAAAGCTCGTGGGGAAACCGGCGCAGGTGATCGGGCCTCAACCCGACCGTCTCGATCAGTTCTGCCACCCGCGCGCGCCGTCCGCGCCGGTCGAGTCCGACGGTGTCGCGATGCACCAGCATCGGCTCGGTCAAGATCTCTTCGGCGGTCATGCGCGGGCTCAGCGCGGCCTGCGGGTCCTGGAACACGATCTGTACCCGGGCGCGGAAGGCGCGCAGCGCGCCCGGCCCGAACCGGGCCACATCGGCGCCGCGATAGAGGATCTGGCCCGCATCGGGGCGCTCGAGCCGCAGGATGATGCGGGTCAGGGTGGACTTGCCAGCGCCGCTTTCGCCGACGACGCCGAGGCTTTCGCCCTGTCCGATCCGCAGGCTGACGCCATCGAGCGCCACCACCTCGGGGCCGCGGGCCAGCAGGCTGCGGCGCGGCCGGTAGAGGCGCGAGACCCCGCGCAGCTCCAGAAGCGGCGGATCAGCCATGGGCGGGCGCGTCCGGATGGGCGCAGGCGACGGCATGGCCCGCGCCAAGGGGGCGCAGCGGGGGCCGGGCGGCGCGGCAGGCGGGGGTCGCCCCGGGGCAGCGGGGCGCGAAGCGACAGCCGGGGGGCGCGGCCAGCAGGTCGGGCACGGTGCCGGGCAGGGCGCGCAGCGTGCCGCGCGGGGTGTGCCGCCCCGGAACTGCGGCCATCAGCGCGCGGGTATAGGGATGGGCCGGGCGGTCCAGCACCTCGACGACCGGCCCGGTCTCGACGATGCTGCCCGCATACATCACCGCGACATGGCTGCAGGCCCGCGCCACCACGCCCATGCTGTGGGTGATCAGGATCATGCCGAGGCCGCGATCGGCCGCCATGCCCTGCATCAGCGCGAGGATCTGCGCCTGAACGGGCACGTCGAGCGCCGATGTGGGCTCGTCGGCGATCAGCAGGTCGGGCGCGCCGATCAGCGCCATGGCGATCAGCACCCGCTGCCGCATCCCGCCCGAGAATTCGTGCGGCCAGGCGCTCAGCCTCTGGCGCGCCGAGGCGATCCCGACCCGGTCGAGCATCGTGGCCGCCAGCGCCCGGGCGGCCGTTCGGGCGGGGCCTGGGCCCAGCAGCGCGGGATCGTGGCGGGCCGCGGCCAGCGCCACGTCGGCCAGCTGATCGCCGATCCGCATCGTCGGGTTCAGGCTGGTGGCGGGGTCCTGCAGGATCATCCCGATCCGGCGGCCGCGCAGCGCCCGCATCCGGCGTTCGGACAGTGCCATCAGGTCCTCGCCGTCCAGCCGCACCTCGCCCGCCGGATAATGCGCGGGCGGGCAGGGCACCAGGCGCGGGACGGACAGCCCGGTCAGCGTCTTGCCGCAGCCGGATTCGCCCACCAGACCCCAGATCTCGCCCCGCGCGATGCGGAGTGCGACGCCGGTCAGCACCTGCGCCGGGCCGTCGCGGCTCGCCATCGTCAGATGCAGGTCGCGGATTTCCAGCAGCGGGGGCATCAGCGGGGGCATCAGCGGCCTCCGCGCGGATCGAGGCTGTCGCGCAGCCCGTCGCCCAGGAGGTTGAAGCCGAAGACCGCGACGAAGATCGCAAGGCCCGGGGCCATCGCCACCCACCACATGTCGGGCATGTAGGCCCGCGCCGTGGCCAGCATCGTGCCCCATTCCGGCACCGGCGGCCGCACCCCGATGCCGATGAAGCCAAGCCCGGCCACCATCAGGATCGCAAAGCCCATGTCGAGCGACATCTTGACGATCACCGGCGAGACGCAATTGGGCAGGATATGGCGGACCAGCACCCGCGCTTGCGAGGCGCCCATCGCTCGGGCGGCGGTGACATGGGGGCGCTCGCGCGCGGCCAGCACCTCGCCACGCAGGAGCCGCGCATAGCCCGGCCACCAGCCCAGCGCCAGCGCCAGCACCATGTTCTGGAACCCCGGCCCCAGCACGGCCGCGACGGTCATGGCAAGGATCAGGTTCGGAACGATCAGCATGAGGTCGGTCAGCCGCATCAGGATCTCGTCGATCCAGCCGCCGAGAAACCCGGCGATGCCGCCGATCAGAGTGCCGGTGGTGCCGCCGATCAGCACCACGGAAAAGCCTGCCAGCACCGAGACCCGGGCGCCCGCGAGGGTCAGCGACAGCACGTCCTGGCCCAGCTCGTTGGTGCCGAAGGGATGGGCCGCCGAGGGCGGCTGAAACCGGGCGGCGGTGTCGATGCCGCCCGCGACATGGGCGGGATAGGGCGCGAGAAGCGGGCCGAAAAGGGCGAGCGCCAGCACCAGCGCCACGAGCCCCGCGCCCAGCAGCGACAGCCGGTTCCGCCCGAAGCGGCGCAGGGCGCGCGGGCGGCGGGCGGCGGGCCTCGGCAGGCGGGTCCCGGTCGTCATTCGTAGCGCACCCGGGGGTCGATCAGCCCGTAGGCCAGGTCGACCGCCAGATTGACCGCGATGAAGATCAGCCCGGTGACCAGCGCCACCCCGATCACTGGCATCATGTCCTGGCTGAGGATCGCGCGGGTCGCGTAAAGCCCGAGCCCGGGCCAGTCGAAGACCGTCTCGACCAGCACGGTGCCGCCCAGCAGCCAGCCGACATACAGCCCGATCACCGTCAGCGTGGCCGAGACCGCGTTGCGGCCGATGGTCTTGATCAGGATCTTGCGGCGCGGCAGGCCCAGCGCGCGGGCGGCGGTCACATAATCCTGCGCCATGACCTCGATCGCCGAGGCGCGCATCATCCGCAGGATCGCCGCCAGCGGCGACAGCGCCAGCGCCAGCGCGGGCAGCGCGAGATGGCGGCAGGCAGCGCCCAGCGTGGCCCAGTCGCCCGCCAGCGCCGCGTCGAGGGTGACAAGCCCCGTCACCCGGGGCGGCGGCAGGGTCACGACGGGCAATTGCCCGCCCAGCGGCAGCCACATCAGCCACATCGCGAAGACCAGTTGCAGCAGCAGCCCCAGAAAGAACCGCGGCACCGAGATCGCGCCGATGGCCAGCACCTGGCCAAGCCGGTCGGGCCAGCGGTTCTGCCAGAGCGCGGTCAGAAGCCCCAGCGGCAGCCCCAGCGCGATGGCCAGCGCCATCGCCGCCAGCACCAGTTCCAGCGTCGCGGGCAGATAGATGGCGATGTCTTCGGCGACCGGGCGCCGGGTCATCAGCGAGCGCCCCAGATCGCCCCGGGCCAGCCCCGCGACATAGCTCAGGTACTGGTCCCAGACCGGCCGGTCGAGCCCGAATTCCTGCGCCAGCGCCGCGCGTTCGGCCAGCGTCGCGTTGGGGCCCGCGGCCAGCCCCACCGGGTCGCCGGGCAGCAGCCGGGCAATGACGAACATGATCGCCGTCAGCCCGACCAGCACCGGACCCAGCATCAGAAGGCGGCGAAGAAGAAAGCGAAGCATTCAGCGGGTCTCGGGGCAAAGAGGCCGTCGGCGGACCCCGGTCGCCAGATGCGCCCGGGGCGGGGGAGGGGGCGGGCTCAGACCAGCGACAGCGGCCAGCACTCGATGGCATTCGCGGCGACCGGTGTGAAGACATGGCCCCGCACCGCGTCGCGGAGGCCGAGCTTGCGCCGTTCCTGCACCCCGAAGAGATCGGGTGCATCGGCGACCACCTTGCGCTGGAAGTTGCCATAGATCGCCTTGCGGGCGTCGATGTCGGTTTCGGTGCGGCCCGCCTCGATCAGCCGGTCGACCTCGGGATCGGCAAAGACCGGGTTCTGCCAGTTGCCGTTCGAGGCCGAATGATAGGCGGCATAGGCGAAATTGTCCGGGTCGCCGTAATTCGCGGTCTGATAGACCGGGAAGAAATCCGGCAGCGTGTCGGGGCTGGCGCAGGCGGCGACCATTTCGGGCCAGCGCATCGGCTGGATTTCAAGCGTGATGTTCAGCGCCCTGAGGCTGTCCAGCAGCACCAGCGCATAGCGCCGTTGCTGTTCGAGATTGGCGGAATAGACGATCTTCAGCGAGATCCCGCCCTCGGGCGTCGCGGTCCGCGCCAGATGGGCACGGGCGGCGTCGGGGTCGTGGCGGGGTACCGCCAGATCCGGGTCGTGCCCCAGGATGCCCAGGGGCAACGGGCCGACCATCAGATCGGCATACCCGGCGGTATCGCGCAGCGCGTCGTAATCGAGCGCATGGGAAATCGCGCGGCGCATGTTGATATCGGCCAGCGGACCGCGGCGGGTGTTCATCTTGATCGTGAAGGTGCGGTATTCGGGTTCGATCACTCGCACCACGCCCGGCGCGCCTTTCAGCGCGTCCATGTCCTCCGAGGTCAGGTCCAGCGCGACATGGATTTCGCCCCGTTGCAACAACAGCCGCTCGGTCGCGCCCTCCCGGGCGATGCGCCAGATCACGCCGTCGAGATTGCCGCCGCCGCCCTGCCAGGCGGTCGGGGCCCGGACAAAGCGGTAAAGCGCGCCGGGCCGGGCCTGCTGCAGCGCGAAGGGACCCGAGCCCGCGGTCTGTGTCATCAGCCAGCTCTGGCCGTCATCCTCGCCCAGATGCGCCTCGACCGCGGCCTTCTCGACCACCGGAAACCAGGGCAGCACCTGCAGGAAGGCGGCGAAGGGCGCGGCCAGGGTGATCCGCACTGTCGCCGGGTCGACCGCGTCGAGCCCCCCGGGGGTGAGGATGCCCCGCAGCATCCAGGAATTGCCCTTGGCCAGACGCAGCGCCCGGGCGAAGGAATAGACCACGTCTTCGGCCGTCACCGGGGCGCCGGAGTGAAACCGCGCCGCCGGGTCCAGATGGAATTCATGCGTCATCCCGTCGGCCGAGCCGTCCCAGCTGCGGGCGAGTCCCGGCACCGGCCGGGGCGGATTGCCAGAGATGCGCAGCAGCGGATCGTAGACATTGCGCATGAAGAAGGCGGGAGCATAGCCGGTCGCGGTGTGCGGGTCGAGATTGGGAAAATCCTGCCCCGAGGCGATCACCAGAACCCGGGGCGCCTGGGCGTGAAGGCGGCCTGGCAGGGCAGCCCCGGCAACCCCCGCTCCGGCCAGCAGCAACAGGTCGCGCCGCCCGAGCGCGCGAAACGGGTCGGTCATGATGTGGTCTCCGAGTTGAAGGCGCCCGTTCCGGGTCTCGTTTTGCGATGTTGTCTTTCCCGGTCTGGATAAGGGACCGTAACGTCACCTTCATCACAGACGATGCAGCAGATCGGCTGCGGCATGATGTCGCTGCGGTCGCGGGCGCAGCGCCGGACCGATGCGCCCTGCAGGACGCCGCCTCTGAAGATCGGGCCGAAGCCGGGACGTCAGGCCCCCGGTTTACGCGGGAACCTTGCGCTCGGCCGCGGCGCGGAACAGCGGATCGCCCACCGCTTCGGCGATGCCTCCGGCGCTGTCGATCATGGCGTCGATCATGGCGTTGCGTTCGGCGTCCGAGACGAGATTGTGCGGATAGACCAGACAGAGGCTGACCGCCTCGGAGGTCACCGGATCGCCCACCGCCACGGCAAGCCCGTCGACCCCGGGCGTGGTCTCCTGAGACGATAGGGCGTAGCCGGTGCGGCGGATCCTATCGAGCTGGGGCGCAAGCCGTTCGGCGATGGGGCCGTCGGGATAAAGCAGCGCGACCTCGGCCGGGGCCAGCCGCGCCAGCAGGCTGCGCCCGGTGGCGCAGCGCTCGGCCGGAAGCTTGTTGCCGATGCTGGCGCCGACGCGAAGCGCGTTCGTGCCCTCGAAATCGGCGATGGCCAGCACCTGGCGGTTGTCGCGGATCGACACATAGCCGGTATGGCCGAAGGCCTGGCTCAACTCATGGACGGCGGCCCGCGCCCGCCCGATCACACCCGAGGAATAGCGGAACGCCGCCGAGAGATTCAGCATCATGCGGCCCGGACGGTGGCGGCGGCTGCCACCGATCTCTTCGAGCATCCCGGTCTCGCGCATCGACTTCAGAAGTCGCGAGGCCGAGGCCTTCGGCAGCCCCAGCCGTTCGGAGACCTCCGACACCGTCAGGTCGGTGCAGTTATTGCCGAAACAGCGCAGCACCAGTGCCGCATTCTCCAATATCGTCATTCCACCAGTTCCAGAGAAACGGAACAACCGTTCCAATATTCGAAACAATTATCGGCCTGAGACGACGCGTCAATCGTGAAATGGGTCACAAACAAGGCAACGTCGCTGCGTTTTTGCCGCTGCTCGCGGCGGATCGGGCGGAAAACAGCCCGCGGCTCCCCCGTGGCTCCATTGAATTCGGCGGCGTTTGAGGGCATCCAGCGGGTCTCGGGGTCGGGGCGCGCCCGGTCGACCGCCGCGCGACGGCCCGCTTTCCACCGGACCTTGCCAGCGATGACCGAGACCCCCTTTTCCGACAGGCCGCCCGCCCGCGACGGCAAAACCGGAGCGCCAGACAGCGCCGCACCGTCCGCACCGTCCGCACCGCCCCGCGAGGCTGCGCGACGGTCGGCCTTTCCCTCGAGCCCCGGGGCGCGCGCCTTCCGGCGCCGGGTCTTTCCCGAGGCGACCGCCGCCGAGTGGAGCGACTGGCGCTGGCAACTGCGCGCCCGGATCCGGTCGCTGGACGGGCTCGAGCGGGTGTTTCGCCTGACCGAGGACGAACGGGCCGCAGTCGCCCGGCACAAGGGCGGGCTGCCGGTCGGGATCACACCCTATTATGCCAGCCTGATGGGGGCCGACGATCCGGCCGAGCCGCTGCGGCGCACCCATATTCCGGTCGGTCAGGAATATCTGCGCCTGCCGGGCGAGTCCGACGATCCGCTGGGCGAGGACCCGGCCAGCGCCGTGCCCGGGCTCGTGCACCGCTATCCCGACCGCGCCCTGTTCCTGGCCACCGGCACCTGTTCGACCTATTGCCGCTATTGCACGCGCTCGCGGATGGTCGGCCAGACCGGGGGCGAACAGCAGATCTCGGCCCGCCACTGGGAGCGCGCCTTCGCCTATATCGAGGCCACGCCGCAGATCCGCGACGTGCTGGTGTCGGGCGGCGATCCGCTGACGCTGTCGGACGACAAGCT
This sequence comes from Rhodovulum sp. BSW8, assembly GCF_003314725.1. Lineage (NCBI taxonomy): Bacteria > Pseudomonadati > Pseudomonadota > Alphaproteobacteria > Rhodobacterales > Paracoccaceae > Rhodovulum > Rhodovulum sp. BSW8. The sequence goes on along the minus strand of NZ_QNVX01000012.1, from coordinate 47,433 downwards.
CGACTATCTTCTGGGGCGGCTGCGCGCGATCCCGCATGTCGAGTTCATCCGGATCGGCACCAAGGTGCCGCTGGTGCTGCCGATGCGGATCACCCGGGCGCTGACGCGGATGCTGCGCAAGCACCATCCGCTGTGGATGTCGGTGCATTGCACCCATCCCGCCGAACTGACCCTTGAGGCGACCGAGGCGCTGACCCGGCTGGCCGATGCGGGCCTTCCGCTCGGTGCGCAGACCGTGCTGCTGAAGGGCATCAACGACCATGTCGAGACGCTGCGGACGCTTTACCGCGAGCTTCTGCGGCGGCGGGTCCGGCCCTATTACCTGCTGCAATGCGACCCGATCACCGGCTCGGGCCAGTTCCGCACCCCGGTCGAGACCGGGCTGGATCTCATCGACGGGTTGCGCGGCCATCTGACCGGCTATGCGGTGCCGCAATACATCATCGACGCGCCCGGCGGCGGCGGCAAGGTGGCGCTGGTGCCCGACCATATCGAGGGGCGCGACGGCGACGACCTGCTGTTGCGCAATTTCGAGGGCCGGATCTACCGCTATCCCGATCCCGGCGGCCGGATCGGCGCGGAAAAGCCGCGGTCCTGAACGGGGGCGGTCAGGGCCTCCGGGGTGCCTGCGCAAGGAGCGGCGGTCCCGGGAAGGCCCGGATTTCGCGCATCCCGGGCGGTCCGCAGGCGGAGTTGCGCAGGGCCCGGGGGAAAATGCCGTTACGTTCCCGGGCGGCTCGACGGCGGGTCGGAAACCGGCTATCCGGGGTGCAGGGAGGCCACGCCGTGCCGCGCTGGGGACGGGCACGAAAGGGCTAGGATGGACAGCGAATACGCCATCATCGGCGGCGGAGTCGTCGGCCTTTCGGTCGCCTGGGGGCTCTTGCTTCGGGGTCGTCGTGTCATTGTCATCGACGGCGGCGACGGGGCGCTCAGTGCCAGCCGGGGCAATTTCGGCCTGATCTGGGTGCAGGGCAAGGGCCTGAACGAGCCGCGCTATGCCCGCTGGACCCAACGCTCGGCTGCGGCCTGGCCCGGATTCGCGGCCGATCTGGCCGAGGCGGCCGGACGCCCGGTCTGGGTCGAGCAAAAGGGCGGCTACGATATCCAGTTCAGCGAAGAGGGGCTTGAGGCGACGGCCGCGCGTTATGAGGGCCTGAAGGCCGCGCTGGGCGGCGACTATCCCTTCGAGATCCTCGACCATGCGGCGCTGCGCCGGGAAGAACCCGCGATCGGGCCGCGCGTGGCCGGGGCGATCCTGCACCGCCAGGACGGGCATGCCGACCCGCTGGGGCTGCTGGCCGCCTTGAACGAGGCGGTGCGGCGCGCGGGCGGTACGGTGCTGACCGGCCGCCAGGTGACCGGGGTCACGCGCGACGGGGCCTTCCGGCTGACCTGCGCCGACGGCACCGTCCTCGAGGCGGGCAGGGTGGTGCTGGCCGCCGGGCTCGGCGCGGCCCGGCTCGGGCCCGCTTTCGGGTTTCGCGCCCCGGTGCGGCCGCAGCGCGGTCAGGTGCTGATCACCGAAAAGCTGCCCCGGCTTCTGAACCGGCCCTCGGTGATCGCCCGGCAGGTGCCCGAGGGCGGCATCCAGATCGGGGCCACCAACGAAGAGGTGGGCTTCGACGACGGCGTGACCCGGCCGGGTCTGGCCCGGCTGGCCGCCGATGCGGTGGCGGCCTTTCCCGCGCTGGCGCGGGTCCAGCTTTTGCGCAGCTGGGGCGCGCTCAGGGTCATGACCCCGGACGGGCTGCCGGTCTATCAGGAAAGCGCCGCGATGCACGGGGCCTTTCTTGTGACCTGTCATTCCGGCATCACGCTGGCGGCGGCCCATGCGCAGGTCCTGCCCGACTGGCTCGAGGGGACCGATGCGGCCCCCAATCTGGAGGTATTCCGTGAAGACCGTTTCAACCTTCCTGTCGCTTGAGGCACCCGGTCCCCGTGTGCGGGTCTGGCTGGACGGGGCGCCGCTGCACCTGCCGTGCGGCGCGAACCTGGCCGCGGCCCTGCTGGCGGCTGGCGTGAACACCTTCCGCGGGACCGCCTGTTCGGGGGCCCCGCGCGCGCCCTATTGCATGATGGGGGCATGCTTCGACTGCATGATCGAGGTCGAGGGCGAAACCCGGCAGGCCTGCCTGCTGGAAGTGGCCGAGGACATGCGCCTGACCCGCCCGGGGGCGCCCGGCGATGCATGAGACCGACCTTGCCGTCATCGGCTCGGGTCCGGCTGGCATGGCGGCGGCGGCCGAGGCGGCCGGGCTCGGGCTGAGGGTCGCGCTGCTTGACGACCAGCCGCGCCCGGGCGGGCAGGCCTATCGCGATGTCGACCGGGTCGGTCCGATGCGCGGCGCCGTGCTGGGGCCGGACTTCGTCGAGGGACGGCGGCTGACCGCGGCGCTGGACGATCCGCGCATCTCGCATCTGGGGGGCGCCGGAGTCTGGGCGATCGAGCCGGGCTTCACGATCTGCTATTCCCGGGAGAATGCGGCGCGGCTCTTGCGCGCGCGACGGGTGCTTCTGGCGACCGGCGCGCTGGAACGGCCGATGCCGGTGCCGGGCTGGACCCTGCCCGGGGTGATGACCGCCGGGGGGGGGCAGATCCTGCTGAAACAGGCGGGGCTGGTGCCGCGCCGCTCGGTGCTGGTGGGCACCGGGCCGCTCTTGTACCTCTTCGCGGTGCAGATGGTGCGGGCCGGGATCAACCCGGCTGCGCTGATCGAGACCCAGACCCGGGGCGATCTGGCCCGCGCGCTGCGCCATATGGGCGGGCTTTTCGGCGGTTGGGGGTACATGACCGAGGGCTGGCGTCTGCTGCGGGTGTTGCAACGCGCAGGCGTGCCGCGCATCGTCGGCGCGCAGGAGATCGTCATCGAGGGCGAGGACCGCGCCGAGGCGGTCCGCTTCCGCCGCGGCGGCGCCCAGCACCGGCTGCCCTGCGATACCGTTTTCCTGCATCACGGCGTCGTGCCGAACCCGCAGGCGGCCCGCTCGCTGGGGCTCGACCATCGCTGGGCGCCGCGTCAGCAGTGCTTCGTGCCGGTCTGCGATGCCTGGGGCGAGGCGGCGGCGGCAGAAGGTGGTGTCGAGGGTGTTTTCTTGGCGGGCGACGGCGCCGGGATCGGCGGGGCCCGCGCGGCCGAGCTGCAGGGGCGGCTGGCCGCGCTTCGGATCGCCGAGGGCCTGGGCCGGATCGGCAGCGACGAGCGCGACGGCCGCGCGAAACCGCTGCGACGGCAACTGCGGCGCGAACTGGCGGTGCGGCCGTTTCTCGATGCGGCCTATCCGCCCTTCGCCGAGGCGCTTCGGCCCGACGACACGACGATGGTCTGCCGCTGCGAAGAGGTGACGGCGGGCGAGATCCGCCGGGCGGCCGCGCAGGGATGCCCGGGCCCGAACCGGCTGAAAGGCTTCCTTCGGGCCGGAATGGGGCCGTGTCAGGGGCGGGTCTGCGGGCTTGCGGTGACTCAGATTCTGGCCGAGGCGACGGGGCAGAGCCCGGACGAGACCGGCTATTTCCACATCCGCCCGCCGATCAAGCCGCTGACGCTGGGCGCGCTGGCTGCGCTGGCCGAAACCGGCGAGGCGGCCGGGACCTACAAGGCCGCTCCGGGGCAGGGCGACGCCGCCTGACCCCGTGCCCCCGGCGCGAAAAGGCCCGCCTCGAGGCGGGCCTTTCCGGTCTCACGCATGCGGCCGGAGAACCGGCCAGGGCGGTCCGGGCGCTCAGGCGGCGCGGCGGCGACGCTCCCAGGCCAGGAACACGATGGCGACCAGCGCGGCGATGGCGGCGGTGCCTTCGAGGGCACTGATTTCCGGCACCGAGGTCGTCGTCGGCGGCTGGAAATTCGAGGCGTGGCTGGCGGTCGCGGCGATGGTGGCAGCAAGGGCAGTCAGAATGGTCTTCATGGAACGTCTCCCTCTCTTGGGTTCAGAAATGACGGGGCCGTCGGCGGTTTGCCGGGACCCGCGGGTTGGGCGGAATGTCCCGCCGGTGCCGAAGGCCGGTTGCCCGGCCTTCGCCAGTCGTGTCCCGGTTCAGCACAGGCAGTCGTTCTGGTCGAAATTGAAGGCGACGATGAACGGTTGCGCGTTTTCCGGAGTGACCGGGTCCGGATCGACGATGAACGAGGCGATGTCGCCGTCTCCGGCCACGAAGCCCTCGCCATTGGCCAGCGCCTGCTGAACGAGGAAATCCACATCCGCGCTCTGACCGTAGGCGGGATCGAGCCCGAGCACGAAATCCGAAACGCTGTCGGTGCCCCAGACCCCGGGGTCGAGCGTGTCGGTCAGTTCCCAGATCGCCAACTGGACTTCCCAGCCCGAGAACTTGCCATCGACCGATCCGGCCGAATTGGCTTCGAAGTCCTGGGCGATGATCCAGTTGATCAGGTCGAGATTCTCGGCCGCGGCAAGCCCGTTGGCCAGGCCGACCTGGGTCGCGCCGAAGGCGGACCCGTCCCCGCCGCTTTCGATATTGCCGGCCAGTTCGGGCGCGGTGGCGAAGCTGCCGTCTGTCGCGACCGCCGTCTGGAAGCTGAGGCAATAGGCCTGCTGGAACACGACACCGTCGAGCCGGTCGTCTCCGGTGCCGGTGATCAACAGGTCATAGCCGTAATCCTGGATCGGCGAGACTTCGTTGCCCGCGATCACCTGATAGGTGGCCGTATCGGGCAGGCTGTCGATCAGCGACTGCAGCGAATTGGCATCGCCGCAATAGGTCATTTCGACGGTGGCAGAGGCCGTGCCGCCATTGCCGTCCGAGACGGTGTAGGTGAAGCCTGCCTTCGCATGTTCGCCGATGTCGAGCGCGGCGATGGCGGCGTTGGCATTGCCCAGCACCTTCAGCACCCCGCCCTCGAGCGTTACGTCGCCCGCGGCGGTCGAGACGGTCTGGCCCTCGGAAATCGCCTGCCCGTCGATTTCGGTGATGGTCAGCGTGTCGCCATCGGGATCGCTGTCATTGCCCAGAACATCGACCACGATCACGGTATCGGCGCAGCCGCGGCCGGCATCGTCCTGGGGCTCGGGGGTCCGGTTCTCTTCGATCAGGCCCGCGTCGACGGTCAGATCGGTCTCGCCCGCGCCAAGATCGACGATATGGCTGAGCCCGGTCGCGGGGTCGGCATCGCTGTCGAGCGCGTCGTCGCCCGCGTCGGCGGTGGTGAAGTCATAGCCCGCCACGCCGTCGAACTGCACGCGGTACTGACCGGCCTCGAGCCCGTCGAAGAGGTACTTGCCGTCGGCATCGGTCACGGTGCTGCGCCCGGTCGCGCTGCCGTCGCCGTTCAGAAGGGTCACCAGAACGCCCGCCGCGCCCAGCTCGCCCGCGTCCTGGAGGCCGTCGCGGTCGGTGTCGTACCAGACCGTGTCGCCCAGCGCGCCAAGCTTGGTCACGAGGCCCGCGTCGACGGTCAGATCGGTCTCGCCCGCGCCGAGGTCGACGATATGGCTGAGCCCGGTCGCGGGGTCGGCGTCGCTGTCGAGCGCGTCGTCGCCCGCGTCGGCGGTGGTGAAGTCATAGCCCGCCACGCCGTCGAACTGCACGCGGTACTGACCGGCCTCGAGCCCGTCGAAGAGGTACTTGCCGTCGGCATCGGTCACGGTGCTGCGCCCGGTCGCGCTGCCGTCGCCGTTCAGAAGCGTCACGGTCACGCCCGCCGCGCCCAGCTCGCCCGCGTCCTGGAGGCCGTCGCGGTCGGTGTCGTACCAGACCGTATCGCCCAGCGCGCCCAGCACCGGCTCTTCGTCCTGGCAGAGCTGGATCTTGTCGATCCGCACGAATTCGCCATCGTCGCCGCAGGCGTAGATCTCGATCTTGTCGCCGTTATGCACGGTGAGGTTCTCGATCTTGAAGGCGGTGAAGGGGCCGTTGTCATCGCCCGAGCCATCGGTGTCGCCATCCAGAAGGATGGTGCCCACCTCCTGCCCGTTGATCCTGATCACGAGGGTCGACTGCCCGTCATTCTCGTCCTGCGCGAAGACGCGCAGATCGTAGGTGCCGTCGCAGCCCTTGAAGCTGGTCGAAAGCGCCCCCCAGGTGCCGCAAGCCAGCCGCACCAGCTCGCCGCCCGAGGCCTCGGCGCCGCGCACGGTGACGAAGTTGTAGGCGCACATGTCCTCGGCCTCGATCACCACACAGGGCGCGCAGGCGGGCTGGCAGATCTCGATCTTGTCGATCCGGGCGAATTCGCCGCAATCGCCATAGCCCTTGAGGGTGATCTTGTCGCCGGCCTTCAGCGACAGGTCCTCGATGGTCACGCTGGACCAGGAGGAACTGCCGACGCCGCCGTCGCCGCCGCCGTTCTCGTTGAGCCAGATCGTCTTGACCTTCGAGCCGTTCACATAGACGTCGATGGCGCCGCGGCCGTCGCTTTCATCCAGGTAGGTCAGCGTCAGGTCGTAGCTTCCGGTGCCGCCCTGGAAGGTCGTCGTGGCATAGCCCGAGCCCGCGCACAGCATGATGCCCGCCCCGTCCGAGGCATCCGAGCGGCCTTCGACCTTGTAGCCGCACAGGCTCATGTCCTCGGCCTCGATCACCCTGCAGCTGCCAGAGCCGCCCTCGGCGACGTCCTGGACGCAGACCTTCAGCAGCTTGACCTCTTCGCCGCCCTTGCCGTCGGCGACCCGCACCTGGACCTCATAGGTATTGTCGCCGCCCGCATCGGCCGGCGCCTCGTAATCGGGCGGGGCGATGAAGCCGAGCTGGCCGGTCGCGGCATCGATGGTGAAAAGCGCCGCATCGGCGCCGCCGACGACCGCATAGCTGAGCGCATCGCCATCGGCGTCGGTCGCGTCGAGGTCGATGACGAAGGTGGTGTTCTCGTCGATGGTGATGCAGTTGCCGGGCGCGTTCGAGAAGGTCGGCGGCGTGTTCGGCGGCGCGACGCAGCCGGCGCCGAGACAGGCATAGTCGATCATGCAGCCGCTGACATTGCAGGTCTGGACCACGGTCAGCGTCACCCCGGCGGGCGGCACCGCGCCATAGAAGGTGAAGAAGTCGTCGCCCTTGCCGGGCGCGTCATAGCCTTCGACCTCGATCTCGATCAGGTAATAGATCCGTCCGTCCGTCCCGCGCAGGACGTGATACTGTTCGGCGTAAAGCTGGGCGCCGACGCGACCGCCATTCACATAGGCGTCCTGGCCGCTCCAGTCGCTGGCGTTGTCGTCGCAATACTCGTCGCCCGAGAGGATGCTGTCGTCGTCATAGGTCGCCATCGTCACCGTGGCGCAGCCGGGCATCTTGAAGCTGTCGCCGCAGGACAGGTTGGTGTCGTTCGAGGCCAGCAGATCGGCCTCTTTATAAGCGGTCCATTCGTAACGCTTTTGGTGGTATCTATAGTAATAGGTCATGACTTCCGTCCCTCGCTGGCCCCGATAATCCGGGTTCGTCAACCTGCGGTCCGGCGCGCGGCTTTTTCATCCGGCTGCGGCGAACGCGCTGCACATCGGCTGTGGTTTCGGCTGTGAAAAGCCGCTGCGGACCGAGGGAAACAGGCCCAGGACAATAGAACACCGCCCGAACGAAAAAGTCCGACCCCTGCGGTTTCAGATCTTGGTCGAATTGCGCGAAAAACACCCTGAAATCCGGGTCGCATTCACGCGCAGCAGTCCTGAAATCAAGCCGTCCCCCAACGGCACTCAGCGTATACCCCCCACGACCCCACGCTCGGGAACAGGATACCGGTTTTCATCTTCTTTTCGACAAATTTTTCCAATTCTCGTGAAGCCGGGCCGAGAGGCATGAAAGAAAAGAGGAAAATCGTGGCCGCGGCGCCGGGCTCGCGCGGCGGGGGCGGCGGCGAAGGACGAGGTGGCGCTGTCGTTGCGGAAGGCGGAGATTCGGCGGTCAGCCGACGGCGCGTACGAGAGGCGCGGCCCCGGACCCCGTGGCATCCAGCGCGTCCGGGCAGGGGCCTGTGGGGCGGGCGTCCTCACGGGCGAGAGTGCGGCCGGTCTCGGGGAAGGCATCGCCCAGAAGCTCGGCCAGGCGTTTGCGCGAGACCGGCTTCAGCGCGACCTCTTCCATCCCGGCCGCGCGGAACCGGGTCAGGTCGGCGGGCAGGGTATGCGCGGTCATGGCGACGATCCGGGGCGGGACGCCGCTTGCCGCGCGGATGCGCCGGGCGGCCTCGACCCCGTCGAGGCGGGGCATGCTGATATCCATCAGGATCACGTCATAGCGCCGGGCCGTGGCCGCCGCCACGCCGTCGATCCCGTCTTCGGCCTCGGTCACGCGATGGCCGAGCCCTTCCAGCAGGCGGCGGGCGACGAAGCGGTTCACGCGGTTGTCCTCGACCACCAGCACGTCAAGCGGCCGGGCCGGAGCGGCAGCGGTCGCCGGGGCGGCGGGCCGGGCGATCCCGCCCCGGGCCTCGGGAAGATCGAGCCGCAGCGTGAAGACGCTGCCCCGGCCCGGGCGGCTCTCGACCGCGATCTCGCCGCCCAGCAGCCCCACATGGCGGGCGACGATGGCAAGTCCCAGCCCGGTACCGCCCGCCTCGCGCCCGTAGGTGGCGTCGACGGTGAAGAAGTCGTCGAAGATGCGGGGCAGATCCTCGGGCGCGATGCCGATCCCGGTATCGGCGACGCGGATCTCGACCCGGCCGTCGGCGGCCCTTGCGGCCGAGATCGTGACCGTGCCGTCGCGGGTGAACTTGACCGCGTTCGAGATCAGGTTGATCAGGATCTGGCGCAGCCGCGGCGCATCGCCCCGGACCTCTTCGAGGCCGGGCGCGATGTCCAGCACCAGCCGGGTGTCGCGCAGTCTGGCCAGCGACTGGTGGATGGCGACCACGCGCCTCAGCTTGGCGGACAGATCGAAGGCCTCGTTGCGGACCTCGGACCGCCCGGCATCCCGGCTCGAGGCTTCCAGCGCGTCCTCGACATGGTGCAGCAGGATCTCGCCCGAGCAGGCCATGACCTCCAGATACTGGCGCTGCTCGGCATCGAGCGGTGTGCGCTGCATCAGGTCCATGGTTCCAAGGAGCCCGTTCAGCGGCGTGCGCATCTCGTGGCTCATCACCGCGACCAGCCGCGACTTGGCCTTCTCGCCCGCGAGCGCCCGGTCGCGCGCCGCGGTCAGTTCGGCCTCGGCGGCCTTGCGGTCCGAAATGTCGCGCAGGAAGCTGACGGAAATCGGGCCGTCCTCGCTGGTGCCATGGGCGACCGAGATCTCGGCGTCGAACCGCTCGCCGGTCTTGCGTTGCAAGGTCATCTCGAACCGGCCGCTCTGGGCTTCGCCGCGCCGGTGCGCCTCCCGGTAGTACGCCCGGGTGGCCATGCGGGCGTCGTGCTTGTCGGGCGGGATCAACAGATCGGTGGCGCTGCGGCCGATGACCTCGTCGCGGGTATAGCCGAAGGTCTGTTCGGCGGCGGCGTTGAATTCCAGCACGCGCCCGTCCTCATCGGTCACGATCACCGCATCGAGCGCGGTCATGACCACGGCATTGAACCGGGAGGAGCTTGCCTGCAGCAATTCGCTGCGGGTGCGCATCTGGCGTGCGAGGCGCAGCAGCGCGCCGATGCCGGCCAGCAGGAGCGAGATCAGCGCCAGGGCGATCAGTGCCAGCGAGCTTTCGAGCCGGTCGATCAGGCCATGCGCGCGAAAGTGGATCTGCATCAGGAGATCGGCGCCATGCGAGGACAGGTCGTGAACGTCGGCCTTTGTGGCGGCCAACTGGTCGATAAGGTCGGGAAGGCGGGTGCGCAGCCCGGCATCGTCGACCGCGACCATCTGGGCGATGTGGCGGGCCGCCTGGTCTATGTGACGGACCTGCTCGCCCAGGCCGAATTCCCGCAAGAGGTCGGAATAGGGGGCCGAGCGGGTCACCAGATCGGCCTGCTGGAGATATGCCGCGACGCCGCCCCTGATCCGTTCCAGCGGAATCATGTCCCGCTGTGCCAGATAGAGCGCGTTCTGCAAGGTGCTGTGTTCGGTTTCGAACCTGGCCAGGGCCGATTGAGCCTCGCCCGCGGTCAGGTCGTGCAGCCGCTCTTCGCGGCCGCGAATGTCCAGCGCCATGGTGCCCATGAGCCCCATCAGCACCGCCATCGAGACCGCCGCCGCCGCGATCTCGATCCGGCCCGAGCCGGTGGGCAGAGCCCGCGCGCGCAGCCAGGCCATCAGTCTGGCGGAAAAATCCAAGGGGGTGCGGACGGGCAGGGGGGCGGCGGACATGACGGAAACCTCGGCGAAAGACGGTCGCGCCGGCCCGTGCGGCGCGCGCCAGCGGTAGCCAGATCAGCGCAACTTTGCGTCAATTTTAAGGAATCTTGCGCGAAAACAGACTGCATGTCCCGTCGGGCAGGCAGGACGGGTCGCGGTGCGGCGACGAGCCCCGCCGGAACAGGGATCGTGTCCGCGTGCGGGGCGCTCCTGTCGGGCGGCGTCCTTGCCGATCAGATTGCGCGCAGGGCTTCGGCCGCGACCGGGTCGGGCGCCAACGGCCGCAGCGCGGGGATCGGGGCCGGCTCGCACTGCCCGGCGAAATAGGCCAACGTGGCGCGCAGCCCCTCTTCCAGCCCGACCGCCGGGGCCCAGCCCAGCAGCCTGCGGGCGCGGGTGATGTCGGGCCGGCGCTGCACCGGGTCGTCGCAGGGCAGCGGGCGGAAGGCCAGCCCCGACCGCGACCCGCTCAGCCGCAGCACCGTTTCGGCGAGGTCGAGCACGCGCATCTCGGCCGGGTTGCCGAGATTGAGCGGCCCGGTCACCTCGGGCGGCGTCGCCATGAAGGCAATCAGCGCCCGGATCATGTCCGAAACGAAGCAGAAGGACCGGGTCTGCCGGCCGTCGCCGTAGATGGTGACCGGCTCTCCCGAAAGCGCCTGCATCGCGAAGTTCGACACGACTCGTCCGTCGCCGGGGCTCATGCCCGGGCCATAGACGTTGAACAGTCGCGCCACCTTGACCGGCAGGCCGTGCAGTCGGCGGAAGTCGAAGATCAGCGTTTCGGCGCAGCGCTTTCCCTCGTCATAGCAGGCGCGGGGGCCGATCGGATTGACATGGCCCCAATAGTCCTCGGTCTGGGGATGCATGATCGGGTCGCCATAGACCTCGGAGGTCGAGGTCTGCAACAGCCGCGCCCCGGTGCTGCGGGCCAGTTCAAGCAGGTTGAGCGTGCCCAGAACCGACGTCTTGACGGTCTGCACCGGATCGCGGGCGTAATGGGCGGGCGAGGCCGGGCAGGCGAGGTTGTAGATCTCGTCCACCTCGATCTGCAGCGCCTGCGTCACGTCTCGGCAAAGCAGCGTGAAGGCCGGATCGCCCCGCAGATGCGCGATGTTGCTTTCGCGCCCGGTGCTGAAATTGTCGAGGCAGATGACCTGATGGCCCCTCGCCAGCAGCGCCTCGCACAGATGGGTGCCGATGAACCCGGCGCCGCCGGTCACGAGGCTGCGTATCGCGGTGTGCTTCAATGGAATGATGCCTGTGCTGTCAGTTGGCGTTTCAAAGCCTGTCGGCATGCGCGCCTCGGGCCTGGCTTGGTCGGGGCGGCGGGCGACAGGCCCGCCAGAGATTTGCCGGCCCGTGCGGACCCCGCGCCGGTCGGTACTGACCCAGCGGCGCCCGGAACGGGGGCGCCGCATCGCAACCCACCCGGTCCCGGCTTCAGGCTGTGCGGAACGTTTCGCTGCGACCGCACAGAGTGTCGCACAGGTTTGCTCAACTTCCAATTAAATTTTACCAATTAGATTCAACCAAGACGTGCATATCGCCTCATCGCCATGATGGCCCTTCCCGTCCCGGCGGCGGCGCATATCGCCGTCAGGCGCCGGACCGGGCCGCGTGCAGGGGCCGGACCCGGCATCGGGTCTCGTTCACCATACCGGCCCCTGACGGCATCTCCATCCCCCGCGTCGGCCCGTGACGCCACGGCCCTCTGCGGCGCCGCGTCGCGCGCTGGGCCGGGCCCGCAAGCGGGCGTCCGACGGGGGCCTGAGCCCTCCGCTTCGGCCTCTGCCCGCAAAAGGGTCTGTCGCGCACCGCACTGGCGCGGAAGAGGGCATTCGCACGTCTTTGGCGAACTCGCGCTTGAAGCGGAGGCCCTTTTCCTTCCATATCGCGGCAGGACCGCAACCTGTCCATTCCCCTGATGGAGGCCTTCCCGTGACCGCCGCCGACCTGCGCGATGCCATCCTGCGTCACCTCGCCTACGAACTGGGCACAGATCCCGGCCATGCCACCCTCCACGACTGGCGGATCGCCCTGTCGCTGGCGGTGCGCGACCGGCTGGTCGACCGCTGGTTCGCCGCCAACAGCGCGACCCGTGCAGCGCAGCCCAAGCGCGTCTATTACCTGTCGATGGAATTCCTGATCGGCCGGTTGCTGGAAGACGCCATCGTCAACCTGCGGCTCGAGGATCAGGCCCGCGGTGCGCTGGCCGATCTGGGGCTCGAGCTTGACGCGGTGGTGCAGAACGAACCCGACGCGGCGCTGGGCAATGGCGGGCTCGGGCGGCTCGCGGCCTGTTTCATGGAATCGCTTGCGACCATCGGCTGCCCGGCCTTCGGTTACGGGATCCGCTATGAAAACGGGCTGTTCCGGCAGTCCTTCCAGGACGGCCGTCAGGTCGAGGAGCCCGAGGACTGGTTGAGTCAGTTCCATGCCTGGGAATTCGAACGCCGCGATGTCAGCCAGGAGATCCGCTTTGGCGGCGAGGTCACCGAGAAGGACGGCCGCGCGGTCTGGACCGGTGCCGAGGCGGTGATCGCGGCGGCCTTCGACACGCCGATCATCGGCTGGAAGGGGCGCTGGGCCAATACTCTGAGGCTGTGGTCGGCGCAGCCGCTCCACGGCTTCGATCTGGCGCGGTTCAACCGCGGCGAATATGCCGCCGCCGCCGAACCCGAGGCGACGGCCCGCACCATCAGCCGCGTGCTTTATCCCGACGACACCACCGGGCAGGGCAAGGAATTGCGGCTGAAGCAGGAATATTTCTTCACCGCCGCGTCGCTGCGCGACATCCTGCGCCGGTTCGAGGAAGAGGGCGGCGCGCTGGCCGATCTGCCCAAGAAGGCCGCGATCCAGCTGAACGACACCCATCCGGCGATTGCCGGGCCGGAACTGGTGCGGCTTCTGCATGACGAACGCGGCATGGCGCTGGACGAGGCCATCGCCACCGCGCGCGGCTGCCTGAGCTACACCAACCACACGCTGATGCCCGAGGCGCTGGAACGCTGGTCCGAGGACCTGATGACCCGGCTCTTGCCGCGCCACATGCAGCTGATCGAACGGATCGACGAGGTCCATGCCGCCGAGATGCCGGGCCGCCGGGTCACGCTGCGCGAGCATGGCGAGGTCAAGATGGGCGAGATCGCCTTCACCATGGCGCACAAGGTCAACGGCGTCTCGGCGCTGCATACGGACCTGATGAAGGAGACAGTCTTTGCCGAGCTGCACCGGCTGCATCCCGACCGGATCGTCAACGAGACGAACGGCGTCACGCCGCGCCGCTGGGTGCTGTCGGCCAACCCGCGCCTCAGCCGGCTGATCACCGACGTGATCGGCGAGGGCTGGGTCGACGATCTGGAACAGCTGCACCAGCTCGAGGCGTCGCTGTCCGATCCCGGGTTTCTCGACGCCTATGCGAAGGCCAAGCGCGAGAACAAGGAGGACTTCGCCGACTGGCTGGCGGCCGAGCAGGGCGTGCGGGTCGATCCCGAGGCGCTGTTCGACGTGCAGATCAAGCGTATCCACGAATACAAGCGCCAGCATCTGAACATCCTCGAAACCGTCGCGCTCTGGCGCGAGATCAAGGCCAATCCGGGCGCGGGCTGGGTGCCCAGGGTCAAGATCTTTGCCGGCAAGGCCGCGCCCGGCTATGTCTTCGCCAAGGAAATCATCCATCTGATCAACGACGTGGCCTCGGTGCTGAACGCCGATCCGGTCACCAGTCCCTATCTCAAGGTGCTGTTCCTGCCGAATTACAATGTCAGCCTCGCCGAGCGGCTGATCCCGGCCGCGGATCTGTCAGAGCAGATCTCGACCGCGGGCAAGGAGGCCTCGGGCACCGGCAACATGAAATTCGCGCTGAACGGGGCGCCGACCATCGGCACGCTCGACGGCGCCAATGTCGAGATCCGCGAGCGGGTGGGCGCGCGCAACTTCTTCCTGTTCGGCATGACCGCGGCCGAGGTCGAGGCGCGCCGGGCCGTGCCCGATCACGCCAGGCTGGCGATCCAGGCCGACCCGCGTCTGGGCGGTGCGCTGAAGGCGATCAGTCAGGGCGCCTTCTCGCCCAAGGACCGGCACCGCTATCGCGGGGTCGTCGCCAACCTGACCGGGCAGGACTATTTCCTGGTCTGTTCCGATTTCACCGCCTATTGGGACGCCCAGCGCCGGGCCGAGGCGGCCTATGCCGATCCGGAGGTCTGGCACCGGATGGCCGCCTGCAACACCGCGCGCTCGGGCTGGTTCTCGTCGGACCGCACGATCCGGGGCTATATGGGCGACATCTGGGGCACCGTGCCTCTGGTCGCGGAATGACGAGACCGTTGCATTTGGGTCCGGCCGTCTTAGGCTTCGGGGCATGAGTTCCGTCCGATCCGCCCCGGCGAAAGACCCGTTTCCGGCCCGCGAGGATGCGCTGCGGCTGCAGGCGGGGCTGCATGACGATCCGTTTTCGGTGCTGGGGCCGCATATGGTCGGCCGCCGCCGGATCGTGGCGGTCTTCCTGCCCGGCGCCGCGACGCTGGAGGCGCTGGTCGAGGGCAAGGCCCATCCGCTGACCCGCCGGGCCGATGCGCCCGACCTGTTCACCGGCGCGGTGCCCGGCAAGGGCGGCTACCGCCTGCGCGCCACCGACGGCACCGGTCAGGCCTGGGAATTCGACGATCCCTACCGCTTCGGCCCGGTAATCGGCGAGATGGACGAATACCTGCTGGGCGAGGGCACGCACCGGCGGATCTGGCAGGTGCTGGGCGCCCATGTCCGCAGCCACGAGGGCGTCGCGGGCACGCATTTCGCGGTCTGGGCGCCGAATGCGCGGCGGGTGTCCGTGGTGGGTCCGTTCAACGCCTGGGACGGGCGCCGCGCGCCGATGCGCCGGCGCGGCACCACCGGCGTCTGGGAGATCTTTCTGCCCGGTATCGGCGAGGGCGCGTGCTACAAGTACGAAATCCTTGGCGGCGACGGCACGGTCCAGCCGCTGAAGGCCGACCCGGTGGGCTTCGGGGCCGAGCATCCGCCGAAGACGGCCAGCGTCGTGCGCGACATCGCGGGCTATGGCTGGCGCGACGATGCCTGGATGACCTACCGCGCGGGCAACAATGCCCGGACCGCGCCGATCTCGGTCTACGAGGTGCATCTGGGCTCGTGGCGGCGCAAGGCGGACGAGGGCAACCGGCCCTTGTCCTACAAGGAGGCGGCCGAAGAGCTGGTCGATTACGCCGCCGACATGGGCTTCACCCATCTCGAATTCCTGCCGCTGTCGGAACATCCCTTCGACGGGTCCTGGGGCTATCAGCCGGTCGGGCTTTTCGCACCGACCGTGCGCCACGGGCCGCCGCACGAGTTCCGCGATCTGGTCGATGCGGCGCACCGCAAGGGGCTGGGGGTCATCCTCGACTGGGTGCCCGCGCATTTCCCGTCCGACCCGCACGGGCTGGAGCGTTTCGACGGCACGGCGCTTTACGAACATGCCGACCCGCGCGAGGGGTTCCACCACGACTGGAACACGCTGATCTACAATTACGGCCGCACCGAGGTCGCGAATTTCCTTTATTCCAACGCGCTTTACTGGCTTGAGGAATACCACATCGACGGGCTCAGGGTCGATGCGGTGGCCTCGATGCTCTATCGCGACTATTCGCGGAAGGCGGGCGAATGGGTGCCGAACGTCCATGGCGGGCGCGAGAACCTCGAAGCCATCGCCATGCTGCAGCGGATGAACGAGGTCGCCTATGGCGAGGTGCCGGGCGTCATGACGGTGGCCGAGGAAAGCACGTCGTTCCCGGGCGTGTCGCGGCCCGTCGACATGGGCGGGCTCGGCTTCGGCTATAAATGGAACATGGGCTGGATGAACGACACGCTCGATTACATCGCGCGCGAACCGGTGCACCGGAAGTTCCATCACCACCAGCTGACCTTCGGGCTGCTTTACGCCTTCTCCGAGAATTTCATCCTGCCGATCAGCCATGACGAGGTGGTGCACGGCAAGGGCTCGATGCTGGCGAAGATGCCGGGCAGCGACTGGGAGAAATTCGCCAATCTGCGCGCCTATTACGGCTTCATGTGGGGCCATCCGGGCAAGAAGCTTCTGTTCATGGGACAGGAATTCGCCCAGCGCGCCGAATGGGACCGCGCGGCCGAGCTTGACTGGGGCGTGCTGGGGGCCGAGTGGCACAGCGGCATGCAGCGGCTGGTGCGGGATCTGAACACGCTTTACCGGGCCACGCCCGCGCTGCATGTGAAGGATTGCGAGGCCGACGGCTTCCGCTGGATCGAGGCCAATGCGGCCGAGATTTCGGTCTATGCCTGGCTGCGGCAGGGGCAGGAGGGCGATCCGCCGGTCGCGGTCGTCTGCAACCTGACGCCGGTCGAACGCAGCGGCGTCCGGCTGGGTCTGCCGCAGGCCGGGCGCTGGCGCGAGGTGATGAATACCGATGCCGCGATCTATGGCGGCGGAAACCGCGGCAATCTGGGCGGCGTTGTCGCGGAAGAGGTGGCACATCAGGGCCTGCCGGCCTCGGCCGAGCTGACGCTGCCGCCGCTGTCGGTGCTGTATCTGATGCCCGGCGAAGATTGACGAGGAGGGAACGATGGAGACGCGTTACAGCAGGCTCGCGGGGCGCAGCATGGCCTTCGTTCTGGCGGGCGGCCGCGGCAGCCGGCTGAACGAGCTGACCGACATGCGGGCCAAGCCCGCGGTCTATTTTGGCGGCAAGACCCGGATCATCGACTTCGCGCTGTCCAACGCGCTGAATTCGGGCATCCGCAAGATGGCGGTCGCGACCCAGTACAAGGCGCATTCGCTGATCCGCCACTGCCAGCGCGGCTGGAACTTCTTCCGGGCCGAGCGCAACGAGTATCTCGACATCCTTCCGGCCAGCCAGCGGGTCTCGGAAAGCCTGTGGTATCAGGGCACGGCCGATGCGGTGACCCAGAATATCGACATCGTCGACAGCTATGGCGTCGATTACGTGCTGATCCTCGCGGGCGATCACATCTACAAGATGGATTACGAAATCATGCTGCGCCACCATGTCGAGACGGGCGCCGACGTGACGGTGGGGTGTCTGACCGTGCCGCGCCAGGACGGCTCGGCCTTCGGGGTGATGAAGGTGGACGAGACCGACCGGATCGTCGAGTTCATCGAAAAGCCGAAGGACCCGCCGGGGATGCCGGGCGATCCCGAGCAATGCCTGGTGTCGATGGGGATCTATGTCTTCGACTGGAAATTCCTGCGCGCGCTGCTGATCGAGGATGCCGATAACCCCGGCTCCAGCCACGATTTCGGCAGCGACCTGATCCCCGGCATCGTCAAGGGCGGCAAGGCGATGGCGCATCGCTTCACCTCGTCCTGCGTCAAGGATCGCGCGGATTCGCCCGCCTACTGGCGCGACGTCGGCACAATCGACGCCTTCTGGAAGGCCAATATCGACCTGACCGACTTTACCCCCGATCTCAATCTCTGGGACAAGAGCTGGCCGATCTGGACCTATTCGGAATCGGTCCCGCCCGCCAAGTTCGTCCATGACGAGGAAGACCGGCGCGGGTCTGCGGTCTCCTCGATGATCTCGGGCGGCTGCGTCATCTCGGGCACCGAGGTGCGCAATTCGCTGCTGTTCACGATGGTCCACACCAACTCCTACGCGGTGCTCGACCATGCGGTGGTGCTGCCCTATGTCGAGGTCGGCCGGCGCGCGCGCCTGAAGAACGTGGTGATCGACCGCGGCGTCGTGATCCCGCAGGGGCTGGTCGTCGGCGAGGACCCGGAAGAGGATGCCAAATGGTTCCGCGTGACCGAGGGCGGGATCACCCTGATAACCCAGTCGATGCTGGACCGGAGGGCGGGCGCATGAGCCTGCGCGTCCTGTCTGTCGCGTCCGAATGCGTGCCGCTGGTCAAGACCGGGGGGCTTGCGGATGTGGCGGGGGCGCTGCCCGGGGCGCTGAAGGCCGAAGGGGTCGAGATGCGGGTGCTGATCCCCGGCTATCCGGCGGTGCTGGCCAGGGCCGACGCGGCCGAGACGGTCTGGGAAAGCCCTGATTTCTTCGGCGGTCCGGCGCGGCTTTACTTCGCCCGCCATGCCGGGCTCGAGCTTTACGTGCTGGAGGCCGCGCATCTTTATGACCGGCCCGGCGGGCCCTATCTCGATGGCGGCGGCAGCGACTGGCCCGACAACGATATCCGCTTCGGCGCGCTTTCGTGGATGGGGGCGCAGATCGGGGCCGAAGGTGCGGGCGACTGGCGCCCCGACCTGATCCAGTGCCATGACTGGCAGGCGGGTCTGGTGCCGCTTTACCTGAAGGCGCGCAGCGTCGATCTGCCGACCGTGATGACGGTCCACAACATCGCCTTTCACGGGCTGATGCCCGCCCAGCGGATGGCCGCGCTGGGGCTGCCGGGCTGGGCCTTTCATCCCGGCGGGATGGAGTTCTATGGTCAGGTTTCTGCGCTGAAGGCGGGGCTGGTCTATGCCTGGAAGGTGACGACCGTCAGCCCGACCTATGCGCGCGAGCTGAGAACGCCCGAATTCGGCGGCGGGCTCGACGGCGTGATCCGGGCGCGGGGGGGCGATGTGCTGGGCATCCTGAACGGCATCGACGAGGCCGACTGGGACCCTGCGACCGACCCCCATGCGGTGCGCTTCAGGCAGCCGCGCGGCAAGGCCAGGGCGCGCACGGCGCTGCTTGAGGAAATGGGCCTGAGCGACGGACCGGGGCCGCTTTGCGTGGTGGTCTCGCGGCTGACCGGGCAGAAGGGGCTCGATCTGCTGTTGCAGGCGCTGCCCGATCTGGTGGCGCGGGGCGGGCGGCTGGCGCTGCTGGGTTCGGGCGAGCCGCCCCTTGAACAGGCCTGGCGCTCGGCCGCGGCCCGGCACGAGGGCGTCGCGGTCCGGATCGGCTATGACGAGGCGCTGGCCCACCGGCTGATCGCGGGGGGCGACGCGATCCTCTTGCC
Source organism: Rhodovulum sp. BSW8 (assembly GCF_003314725.1). NCBI lineage: Bacteria > Pseudomonadati > Pseudomonadota > Alphaproteobacteria > Rhodobacterales > Paracoccaceae > Rhodovulum > Rhodovulum sp. BSW8. Next base: position 28,310 of record NZ_QNVX01000012.1, on the reverse strand, counting down.
CTCGCGCTTCGAGCCCTGCGGCCTGACCCAGATGTACGGGCTGCGCTATGGCACCATTCCGGTCGTGGCCCGCACCGGCGGGCTGGCCGATACCGTGATCGACGCCAATCCGGCGGCGCTGGCGGCGGGCGTGGCCACCGGCATCCAGTTCGCGCCGGTCACCGCCGAGGCGCTGTCGGTCGCGCTTGACCGGCTGTGCGATCTTCACGCCGATGCCGAGCTTTTCGCGAAACTTCAGCGCAACGCGATGCGCGCGCCCGTGGGCTGGCAGGGCTCTGCCGCCGCCTATGCCCGCCTCTTCCGAGAGATCGTTTCCGCCCCATGACGACGCTGCCCACCACGATCACCGCCGGTTGCCCAAACGCGCTTGGCGCCCGATACGATGGCGAGGGCGTCAATTTCGCGATCTTCTCGGAACATGCCAGCCGGGTGTCGCTGTGCCTCTTCGACGAAACCGGCCGCACCGAGCTTGCCAATATCGACCTGCCCGAACGCACCCACCATGTCTGGCACGGCCGGATCGACGGGCTGCAGCCGGGCCAGCATTACGGCTATCGCATCTCGGGTCCCTACCATCCCGACCAGGGTCACCGCTTCAACCCCAACAAGCTTCTGGTCGATCCCTATGCCCGGCGGATCTCGCGCCAGCCGCGCTGGCACGACGCGCTGATGGGCTATGAGGTCGGCGCGGCCCGGGCCGATCTCAGCTTCGATACGCGCGACAGCGCCCCCTATGCGCCGCGCTCGATCGTGGTGGCGCCGGCCACCGACTGGGGCGACGACGCGCCGCCCGCGACGCCGATGTCGGAAACGGTGATCTACGAGGCCCATGTCAAGGGCCTGACCTGTCGCCACCCCCGGCTGCACGCACCGGGCACGTTTCGCGCGCTGGCCTCGGAGCCGATGCTGGACCATCTGCGCCGCCTCGGCATCACCGCGATCGAGCTTTTGCCGGTGCAGGCCTTCCTCAACGACCGCTTTCTGGTCGAGAAGGGGCTGACGAATTACTGGGGCTACCAGACGCTGGCCTTCTTCGCCCCCGATCCCCGTTACATGGAAACCGGCGATATCGCCGAGTTCCAGCGGACGGTGGCGCGGCTGCATTCGGCCGGGATCGAGGTGCTGCTGGATGTGGTCTACAACCACACCTGCGAAGGCAACGAGATGGGGCCGACGCTGTCGTTTCGCGGCATCGACAATGCCAGCTATTACCGGCTGGCCGACGACCGGCGCTATTACGTCAACGACACCGGCTGCGGCAATACGCTGAATACCGGCCATCCGATGGTGCTGCGGATGGTGATGGACAGCCTGCGCTACTGGGTCGAGACGATGCATGTGGACGGCTTCCGCTTCGATCTGGCGGCGACGCTGGGGCGGGGGCCGGGAGGGTTCGACCCCAATGCCGCGATCTTTCAGGCAATGCGGCAGGACCCGGTCCTGGCCCGGGTCAAGCTGATCGCCGAACCCTGGGATATCGGCCCGGGCGGCTATCAGCTGGGCGCCTTCCCGCCGCCCTTTTCCGAATGGAACGACCGGTTCCGCGACGGGGTGCGGCGGTTCTGGCGCCGCGATCCGGGGCGGGTGCCGGATCTGGCGGCGCGGCTGATGGGCTCGGCGCCGCAATTCGACCATTCGGGTCGTCCCGCGACCTCCAGCGTGAACCTGCTGACCGCCCATGACGGCTTCACGCTGATGGATGTGGTCAGCTACAACGACAAGCATAACGAGGCCAATGGCGAGGACAATCGCGACGGCCATTCGGCGAACTATTCCGACAATATGGGCGTCGAGGGGCCCAGCACCGATCCGGCCGTGACCGCGGCCCGGGCGCAGCGGCGGCGCAACATGATGGCGACGCTGTTTCTCAGCCAGGGCGTGCCGATGATCCTTGCGGGCGACGAGATCGGCCATACCCAGCACGGCAACAACAACGCCTATTGCCAGGACAACGCCACCGCCTGGGTCGACTGGCAGGGCGCCGACGACGCCTTTCTGGCCTTCACCGCGAAATGCATCGCCTTCCGCAAGGCGCACCCGATCCTGCGGCAGAAGCTGTTCCTGCATTCGCGCGAACGCGCGCTTGACGGCATCGAGGATCTGTTCTGGCGCCGCGCCGACGGCGCGCCGATGTGCCGGGCCGACTGGGAAGACCCCGAGCTGCGGCTTCTGGTGGTCGAGTTGCGCACCGCCTCGGGCACGCCGCCCTATGCCGCGCTGGAATACGCGATCGTCGCGGTCTTCAACGCGGGCGAGGCGGTCGAGGTCACGGTGCCCGACGCGCCCGAGGGCCAGGTCTGGAGCCTGCATCTGGACAGCTCGCGCCCCGATCTGGCGCCCGAGCCGGTCGAGGGCCATTTCCAGATGCCCGCCGAGGCCGTGGCGGTTCTGGTGCTGGAAGAGGAGCAGCCGGTTTGACCGCTCTGGCCGTTCTGGCGCAGGCGGCCGGTCTGCTGCCGGTCTATCGCGACCTGACAGGCACCGAGCGCGAGACCCTGCCGGAGACCGCGCAGGCCCTGCTGGCCGCGATGGGACTGCCCGCCGCGACCGAGGCCGAGGCGACCGGGACGCTGGCCGCGTTCGAAGCCGCGCGGGCGGACCGTGTGCTGCCCGACTGGCTGGTCGTGACCGAGGGCACGGCCCCGGTGCTGAGCGTTCCGGCCGAGTGGCGGATCGAGCTTGAGACCGGCGGGCTGATCGAGGGCCGTGCGGAGGATCCGTTGCCCGCGCTGCCGCTGGGCATTCACCGGCTGGTCTCGGTCGGCCAGACGACCACCTTGCTGGCGGCGCCCCCCGCGCTGCCTCTGCCCGAGCGCGGTTGGGGCGTCGTGCTGCCGCTGTACGGGCTGCGCGATGCGGCCACCGGCGGGCTTGGCGATTATGCCGATCTGGCCAGGGCGGTGGCGGGGCTTGGCGGGCTTGGCGCGGGCTTTGTCGGTATCAACCCGATCCATGCGGGCTTTCCGACCGATCCGCGCGCGATCAGCCCCTATTCGCCCTCCAGCCGCCGCCGCTTCAACGTGGCCCATCTGGCGGTGCCCGGCGAGGGAACGCAGGCGGGCGGCGATCTGGTGGACTATCCCGGCGCCATCGCCGCGCGGATGGCGGCGCTGCGCGCGGTCTTCGCCGGTCTCGATGCGGACACGCTGGCCGCGTGCCGCAGGGCGGCCTGCGGTGCCGATCTGGACCGCTTCGCGTTGCATCAGGCGCTGGCCGACCGGTTCGGTCCCTACTGGCCCGACTGGCCCGCCGAGTATCGCAGCCCCGACAGCCCGGCCACGCGTCGCTTCGCCGCCGAGAATGCCGAGGCGGTCGCCTTCCATCTCTGGCTGCAGCTTCAGGCCGAGGGCCAGCTCGACCGGGTCCGCGCCGCAGCGCAGGCGGCGGGGATGGCGCAGGGGCTGTATCTGGACCTGGCGGTCGGAACCCATCCGGGCGGGGCCGAGACCTGGGCCGATCCGGGGCTTTTCGCGCAAGGGGTCTCGCTGGGCGCGCCGCCCGACGCCTTCGCGCCGCAGGGGCAAAGCTGGGGGCTGGCACCCATGGTGCCCGGCGCGCTGGCCGCGCGCGGCTTCCGCCCGCTGGCCGAGATCCTGCGCGCCCAGTTGCGGTTCGCCGGGCTCTTGCGGATCGACCATATCCTTGGCTTCGAGCGCACCTTCTGGGTGCCCGAAGGGGGCGCGCCGGGGGGCTATGTGAAGATGCCGCGCGCGGCACTTCTGGCGGTCGCGCGGATCGAGGCGGCGCGGGCCGGGGCGGTCATTGTTGGCGAGGATCTGGGCAATGTGCCCGAGGGGCTGCGCGAGGATCTGGCGGCCTCGGGGCTTCTGGGCTGTCGGCTGGCGATGTTCGACACCGATCCTGGGTCTTGGCCCGAGCCGGTGCTGGGCAGTTTCGGCAGCCACGATCTGCCGCCCTTCGCCGCCTGGGGCGCGGGGCGCGACATAGACTGGCATCTCAGGCTTGGCCATATCCCGCCCGACCGCGCCGAGGCCCTGAGGACCGCGCGCGCGGGGCAGGCGCAGGCGCTGAGCGTGTGGTCGGGCGGGGTCGGGGTCGATGCCCTGCATGCGGCACTGGCGGCAAGTCCCGCCCGGCTGGTGGCGTTGCAGGTCGAGGACATGCTTGGGGCGACCGAACAGGCCAACCTGCCCGGCACCGTCGACAGCCACCCCAACTGGCGCCGCCGGATCGGTCCGGGGGCCGCCGATCTGGCAGAGTGCGAGCCGGTCCAGCGCGCGGCCCAGATCATGGCACGTGCCGGGCGTTGAGGCCCGTCGACGGCACGCGGTGGGTCGGTCACGCGGAGGCGCGACAAGGACGATGCGGCACCGCGTGACGGACAAGGTCGACATCGTGCCGGAGGGCGGATCGGGACCACGGCCGGGCTGGCGGGGGCATCGCACCCCGCGTCCCGGTCATCGACAAGGCCGGTCGGCCGGATGGCACCCTGACCCGGAGGGCGGCGGACGGGACCTGAACCCCGGCCTATGGATCTGTTGCGAAGGCCGCAGGTCCGCCACAACCTCCTCGGCTCGGCTCGGCTCGGCTCGGCTCGGCTCGGCTCGGCTCGGCTCGGCTCGGCTCGGCTCGGCTCGGCTCGGCTCGGCTCGGCCCGGCCCGTGGCCCCGCCGAAGACGGCCCGGCGGCGTATTGTGGCCTCACACCGTTCGGCCTGCTCTGCCCGTCGAAACGTCCGGCATTCGCTCCGCGGCCCGGAGTTCCGCTTCACCAGCCCTCCGAGGCGCAGACGATGTCCGGCGGGGCGATCCGGGACCGGGGCGCGAAGCCCCGGGCAAGGCGGAGGCAGGGCCTGTCGCCATGGACGGGCCGGGGTCGGCTAGTCGTCCGAGGTCACCAGCCGGAACTCGACCAGTTCCTGCCGGTCGAGGATGTAGATTTCGCCGGGAGGCGTGCGCATCGCGGGTTCCAGCAGGGCGGGGTCGATGCCCATGGCCCGCAGATGCGCCATGACCTCGGCCTGTCCGCGCTGGATGTCGTTGACGGCCATGAAGGCGGGCAGGAAGGTGTTCTCGCCGAAATAGTGCTGGTGCACGCCAAGGCGGCCGCCTTGGGCCACCGTCCGCTCGACCCCGCCGGCGAAGATATAGGGACAGGCCGAAAAACAGATCGCGCCGTCGGCAACCCCGGTGTCGATCTCGCGCTCGCGCAGCTCGCGGCCGATGGCCAGCGCGTCCCGAACCGAACCGCCCGTGCTGTCGAGATTGACGATACGGACCGGTTCACCAGCCTCAGACCGCCGGGACAACTCCTGGGCCACGCGTTCGGCATCGCCCGGTGCGATCTGGCCCGAGACGTTCAGCCGGTCGCCGGTTCCCTCGAAGGCAAGCCGTTCGGCCATGGGGCGTCCGCGCGGCGCGTCGGGACCGGCCGGGTGGCGATCGGGGACATAGGGGCGCACCGACGGACCTGCGGACCCCGGAGAAACCCCCGGCCTTGGAACGACTGAAACGAGATCGATGGCGACAAGAAGGGCCGCGATGCCCGCCTGCACCGCGAGAACGGCCAGGATCGCCCGGCGCAGGCCACGCGCGGAGGACGGCTGCGTGTCGTCCATCGGCTACTCCGCCCCCCTGACCGGAACGGGCTTCGGCCGTGTCAGGTCGCTGGCGCCGGGGGCGGGTGCGGCCCGGTCGTCCAGCCCCAGCGCGCGCGCGGCCTCGATCGCGGCGCGCAGCTCGGCCACCGTCATCGTGTCCTGCAGGGCGCTGACGCCCCGGCTGGTCCGGATGGCCTGATGCGTGACCATTAGGATGAAGACCAGAACGCCCGGCAACAGGTCGATGGCGATGGCGCCCGCCCAGGAGGGCACGAAATTCCCCGCATAGCGGATGACCGCGTCGGCGGCCGAGAGGGGCGTGTATTCGACCTCGGCCGGTTCCGGGCGGGTGGCGACCTCGGTGGCGGCGGCCTCCAGCGTGTCGGCCCGGTCGCGAAGCGCCTGCAGCACCGAGGCGATGGTGGCCTCCTGCGACTGGCGCCCGAGGGCGGAACCGGCATCCAGCGTGGGCAGGACGACCGAGTCGCGCAGATCGCCCGCCGCGCGCACGACCAGGGGCGCGGCGTTCAGCTGGCGCAGGCGCGCCACGATCCCCGAAAGCCGCACCGCCTCTTCCGAGAACAGCAGCGACCGGTTCTCGACGGCGCCCGCCTGAACGGTCAGCGCGCGCATCCGGCTGAGGATCGCATTGCCCTCGGCGAAGGCCTCTTCGACGGCACGGCCCTGGCCTGCGATCTGGTCCTCGAGCGCGGCCAGTTCCGCCGCCTTCTGGGTCAGGATGCGGAACACCGCGCCGCGCCCGGCAAGGCCCGACAGGTTGCCGCCCTCTTCCTGATCGGAGAGGGTCTCGAAACTGGCGCGCACCCGCGCGACGTCCCGCGACAGGCTCTGGCCCGCGATGGTGTTGGCATGGGTGCGTTCCAGCGCGGCCTGATAGTCCTGCACCGTATGGGCCAGGTGCTGTTCCACCGCCGCCGCGCCTGCCAGCGCCGCCGCATTCAGCCAGGACGACATCGCGATGATCGCCACACAACCCAGGCCCATCGACAGCAGCAATCCCGTCCGCGACGCGGCGCTTCGCATCGCGGGCAGCAGGCGCATCATGTAGGTCCAGAAGACGAAGATCGCGACCGAGACCGCCAGAGAATAGGCAAGTGCCGCGAAAGTCGTCCAGGCGCCGCTGTCATCGAGCAGCGAGCGCACGCCGATATAGGTGTAGATCCCCGAGGCCGCCGCCAGAACGCCAAGCGCCACGCCGGTAAAGCTGTCGAGCCAGGCGAGGTGTCCGGCCAATTCGCGCGCATGCTGGGCCGTGTCGCGGGGGGCCTCTGCGGGGCCGGGGCCTGTGTCGAGGCCTGTGTCGAGGTCCGTGTCGGGCGAACGTGTCACAAAGCAATCCTTTCAAGAGGCGACGCAGAGACCATATAGGGCGTAAACCGCTCGGCGCAGGATGCGAAAGCCGGGTCCGGCGGCGGCGGCGGAGGCCGCATCGGCCGGTCCGGTCTCGACCGAGGCGACCCGCGCGGCGGCGGGGCCGTGGCCAAGCGCCTCGACCAGATCCGCCACCGCCCCGGCAGACCCCGAGACCCAGGCCTCGACGCTGCCATCGGCGGCATTGCGCCCCCGGCCGCTGAGGCCCAGATTTTCGGCGCGGCCTTGGGTCCAGGCGCGAAACCCCACGCCTTGCACGTGGCCGGTGACGCGAAGGCGGATGCTGGTGAGCTCGGTCATGTCGGCCTTCCTGTCCTCGAAAGGGGTAGGGCGGGCAGGCGCCCTTCCCAGGGCTCAGGGAAGCTTCAGGAAGGCTTCGGCCGCCTCGATGACCGCGCGGATCTTGTCCTGATGCAAGACCAGATACCCCAGCCCTGCCGGAACGCCCCAGTCGATGGCTTTGTCGGTGGCCCGATCCAGCTTTCGGCCGCACCATGTCGCGATCTCTGCGAGGGCAAGGATCAGGGCATCGGTTGCCTTGCGCAGTCTGGCCGGATCGGGCGCTTGCTTTTCGGCCTCTTCCTTCAGCTCCTGAAGCGGCGCCCAGACGATCAGGAGTCCCGCGGGCAGTTGGCTGTCCTGATCGAGCGGTTCCGGCGGATTGTTCCCGCCGAGGCCCAGGCGGGATGACGCGGTGCCAGTCAGGTCTTGTTCGAGATCCTCGATACTGCCTTGCAGATCACGCTTTGCGCGGAGCTTTTCGATGAGGCGCGCGATATGTGCCGCGCCCCTTTTCCAGTCCTCATCGGGAAGCAGCACGACCTGCCGAAGGAAATCCCAGTCGACGGGGCGGCCTGCCAGCATGTCCTCGTACCAGCTCTGCCAGAAGGTCCAGACGGGCGCAGCATCCTTCCAGAATGAGCGGAGTTTCTCATGCTGCCGCGCCAGCCCTTCGGGCAGGGCGCCGCCCGGCCAGAGCGGCCGGAGGAACACATCCACGGACTCGCCTTCGCCACTCGACATGGCGGCGTCGGCGGAGGCGGCGGCGTAGGCGGCGGAGGTGGCGGCGGCGGCGTCGGCGGCCGCGGAGGAGGCGTCGGCGGCGGCGTAGGCGGCGTTGGCGGCGGAGGCGGCGGCGTAGGCGGAGGAGGGGGCGGCGGTGTTGGCGGAGGAGGAGGCGGCGTAGGCGGAGGAGGAGGCGTTGGCGGCGGCGGAGGAGGAGGGGGCGGCGGCGTTGGCGGCGTTGGCGGAGGCGTAGGCGGAGGAGGAGGCGTCGGCGGCGGCCCGCATGACTTCGGGAATTGGACATGTGCCCGCAACTCCCGAAGTCAGGATGGCGCGCAGCGCGGGAAGCGCAAGTCCGCGAAGTGCCGCATCCTTGTCATTCATGATCGCGGGCAACGCGCGCAGTGCGCAACGCGCGGCAAAGGCGACCTGAACCTGATGCGGCTGGCCCTCCAGCCAGGCCCTGGCACTCTCGCGGTCGGTAATCGGCATCCACCCCTCCCCTTCCGGCGCAGTCTGCGGTTCACCCGCCGCCCGATCAAGGCAGGCAAGTGCGGCCTTTGCGTCAGGCTCCGCACCCTGCACCTGCCCCCACCCCAACACCCCGCGTGCGTTTCCGCCGGGACGTGGTATATCTGGCCTTCGCACCGCTCTCTCCCCGGCCCCGGCCCGCCCGGAGGGCATCCCTGAAACAGCCCATTGACCGGCTCTGAAATCCACCGCATATCCGCCCGCATGACCGAGCTCAGATACATCCGCAACTTCTCCATCGTGGCCCATATCGACCACGGGAAATCGACCCTTGCCGACCGGCTGATCCAGCTGACCGGCACCGTCGCCGAACGCGACATGAAGGAGCAGTTGCTCGACTCGATGGATATCGAGCGCGAGCGCGGCATCACCATCAAGGCCAACACCGTCCGGATCGAATATCCCGCGAAGGACGGCCAGACCTATGTGCTGAACCTGATCGACACCCCCGGCCATGTGGACTTCGCCTATGAGGTCAGCCGGTCGATGCGCGCGGTCGAGGGCTCGCTGCTGGTCGTCGATGCGACGCAGGGCGTCGAGGCGCAGACACTGGCCAATGTCTATACCGCCATCGAGGCCGATCACGAGATCGTCCCGGTCCTGAACAAGATCGACCTGCCCGCCTCCGAGCCCGAGCGGGTGGCCGAGCAGATCGAGGATGTGATCGGCATCGACGCCTCGAACGCGATCCGGATCTCGGCCAAGACCGGGCTTGGCATCCCGGACGTGCTGGAAGCCATCGTCACCCGGCTGCCGCCGCCTCATGAGGGCGATCCGACGAAGCCGCTGAAGGCGCTGCTGGTTGACAGCTATTACGATGCCTATCTGGGCGTGGTGGTTCTGGTGCGGATCATTGACGGCGTGCTGAAGAAGGGTGACCGCATCCGCATGATGAAGACGGGCGGTGTCTATCCGGTCGACCGGATCGGCGTCTTCCGGCCCGCGATGCAGAGCGTCGACGAACTGGGCCCGGGCGAGATCGGCTTCCTGACCGCCTCGATCAAGCAGGTCCGCGACACCCGCGTCGGCGACACGGTGACGACCGAGAAGAAGGGCTGCGAGACGCCGCTTCCGGGCTTCAAGCCCAGCCAGCCGGTGGTGTTCTGCGGGCTTTTCCCGGTCGATACCAACGATTTCGACGATCTGCGCGACGCGATCGAGAAACTGGCGCTGAACGATGCGAGCTTCACCTCCGAGATGGAGACCTCGGCGGCGCTGGGCTTCGGCTTCCGCTGCGGGTTCCTGGGGCTTTTGCACCTTGAGGTCGTGCGCGACCGGCTGGAGCGGGAATACGGGATCGACCTGATCACCACGGCGCCCTCGGTGATCTACAAGATCCACATGAAGGATGGCGAGGTGCGCGAGCTGCACAACCCCGCCGACATGCCCGACCTGACCTATGTCGATCATATCGAAGAGCCGCGGATCAAGGCGACGATCCTGGTGCCGGACGAGTTTCTGGGCGATGTGCTGAAGCTCTGCCAGGACCGCCGGGGCGAGCAGCTGGACCTGACCTATGCGGGATCGCGCGCGATGGCGGTCTACGATCTGCCGCTCAATGAGGTGGTGTTCGACTTCTACGACCGGCTCAAGTCGGTGACCAAGGGCTATGCCAGCTTCGATTACCAGATCTCGGGCTATCGCGAGGATTACCTCGTGAAGATGCAGATCCTTGTCAATGACGAGCCGGTCGATGCGCTGTCGGTGATGGTCCATCGCGACCGGGCCGATCTGCGCGGCCGGGCGATGTGCGAGAAGCTGAAGGAGCTGATCCCGCGCCACATGTTCAAGATCCCGATCCAGGCGGCGATCGGCGGCCGGGTGATCGCGCGCGAGACGATCGCGGCGCTGCGCAAGGACGTGACCGCGAAATGCTACGGCGGCGACGCGACGCGGAAAAAGAAGCTGCTGGAAAAGCAGAAGGCCGGGAAGAAGAAGATGCGCCAGTTCGGCAAGGTCGAGATCCCGCAGCAGGCCTTCATCAACGCGCTGAAGATGGACAACTGAGCCCGGAAGGCGGCCCTTTGCGGTCGCCCCCTGGAGAGCGCGACCGCGGGGCGCGGTGCCGACTGCGTGAGGCCCGGCCCTGGCACTGGACCTTGGCCCCGACTTGGGCCATACCAATTCCAAACCGGTCAGGAGGGACGCATGGGCGTGGTCGACAGTTTTCTCAGCTACGTGACCTGGTGGAACGGGCAGACCGTGAACACCCGGCTCTGGACCGCGCGCAATGGCCAGAAGATCGGCGAGGACGGGCAGGGCAACGTCTTCTACCGCTCGAAGGACGGCAAGCGGCGCTGGGTGATCTATAACGGCGAGGTCGAGGCAAGCCGGATTTCGCCCGAATGGCATGGCTGGCTGCACCACACCTATGACGCGCCCCCGACCGAGGCGCCGCTGCCGCACAAGGCCTGGGAAAAGCCCCACAAGGAAAACCTGACAGGCACGCCGCTGGCCTATGCGCCCCCGGGCTCGATCCGTCGGCCCGAGCCCGAGCCGCGGCGCGATTACGAGGCCTGGCAACCGGAATAGGCACGACATGGCAGAGAACAGCGCGACCGAAATCCTGACCGGCGCCGCCGTGCTGGCGGTGGCCGCAGGCTTTTTCGTCTATGCCTCGAACGCGACGGGCATGATCGGCAGTGCCGCCCAGGATCATTACGAACTGACGGCCAGCTTCCGCTCGGCCGAGGGGGTGGCGGTGGGCACCGATGTGCGGCTGGCCGGGGTCAAGGTCGGCACCGTGACCGCGCTTGACCTGAACCCGCAGACCTTCCGGGCCGATACCCGTTTTTCGGTGAAGACCGGGATCGAGATCCCCGATGACAGCACCGCCGCAGTCGCATCGGAAGGGCTTCTGGGCGGGACCTTCCTCGAACTGGTGCCGGGCGGCTCGCCCTTCAACCTGGAACCGGGCGCAGAGGTCTACGACACCCAAGGCGCGGTCGGCCTGATTTCGCTGCTGATGAAATTCGTCGGCGGCAGCGGCGGGTCGGGCGCGGCCGATACCGGGGATGACGCCGCCGCCACGGGCGGGGATGCCGGGCAATGATGCGCGCGGCGCTGGCGGCCTCCTGTCTGGCGCTGGCGGCGCTGCCCTCGGTGGCCCAGCAACAGTGGAGCCCCGACGGCTGGACCCCGGATGGCTGGTCGGTCGAGCCGCTGGAGGACATGCCCCATGCCGACGAGATGATGGAGGGGCTCGGGCTCGATCAGACCCAGCTGGCGGGCCGCCCGCTGCCGCTGGTGAGCCGCCCCGACCCGCTGGTGATGCAGGAGCACCGGACCGAGACCCGGACCGCCGCGGTGACCGACACGGCACCGATGGGCGCCGTGCTGCGCGGGCTCGACAAGCTCTCGGGCGACACGGTCGATCTGACGCTGGCGCCGGGCGAGACCGGTCGTGTCTGGCGGCTGACTGTGACGCTGGACGAATGCCGCTTTCCGGCCGATAACCCGGCCTCGGACGCCTTTGCCTTTCTCGACATTTCCGACCCGACCCGGAACAGCCACCTGTTTTCCGGCTGGATGATCGCGTCGAGCCCGGCGCTGAACCCTCTCGACAATTCGCGCTACGACGTCTGGGTGCTGCGCTGCAAAAGCAGCTGAGGCGCGGGGAGCGGCCCCGCCCGGTCGAAATTCGCCCCCCGGTTCACGGCGCGTTCCAGCCGTGACAGATAGTCGTCGCGCTCGATCTCGATGGCGCCGAGGCTGGCCAGATGGTCGGTCAGGAACTGCGTGTCGAAGAGCGTGAACCCTCCGATCCTGAGCCGGTCGACCAGATAGGCCAGCGCGACCTTCGAGGCGTCGGTGCGGCGCGAGAACATGCTTTCGCCGAAGAAGGCCGCGCCCAGCGTGACGCCGTAGACCCCGCCCACGAGTTCCTCGTTCTGCCAGACCTCTATCGTATGGGCATGGCCCAGCTCGAAAAGCTGCCGGTAGAGCCGGTAGATTTCGTCGTTGATCCAGGTCTCGGCGCGGCTGGCGCAGCCCTGCACCACGCCCTCGAAGGCGGTATCGACGCGGATCTCGAACCGGCCCCGGCGGATCGTGCGGGCGAGGCTTTTCGAGATATGGAAGCCCTCGAGCGGGAAGATGCCGCGCTTGCGCGGATTGACCCAGAAGATGCGCGGATCGTGACGCGACTCGGCCATGGGGAAGATCCCCATGGCATAGGCCCTGAGCAGGGTCAGTGGCGTCAGACGTTCGGCATCCATCATCGCGCTCCCGTGGCCGGGGGCGCGCCGGTCAGAGTTCGGGTCCGGACTCCAGCCAGCGTTCCAGCCAGTGGATATTGTAATTTCCGCGCTGGATGTCCGGTTCCATCAGCAGCGCCCGGAACAGCGGCGCGGTGGTCTCGATCCCGTCGACGATCAGCTCGCCCAGCGCGCGGTCCAGACGGGCCAGAGCCTCGGTCCGGTCGCGCCCGTGGACGATCAGCTTGCCGATCAGGCTGTCGTAATAGGGCGGGATCGAATAGCCGTCGTAAAGCGCCGAATCCATCCGCACGCCCAGCCCGCCCGGGGCGTGATAGGCGGTGATCTTGCCGGGGCAGGGCGCGAAGTTCGGCAGCCGTTCGGCATTGATCCGCACCTCGACCGCATGGCCGTTCAGCTGCAGGTCGTCCTGGCCGAAGGACAGCGGCAGGCCCTCGGCCACGCGGATCTGTTCGCGCACCAGATCGACGCCGAAGATCGCCTCGGTGACCGGGTGTTCGACCTGAAGACGGGTGTTCATCTCGATGAAGTAGAACTCGCCATCCTCATAGAGAAACTCGATGGTCCCGGCGCCGGAATAGCCGATCCGGGCCACGGCGTCGGCGCAGACCTTGCCGATGCGGGCGCGGGTCTCGGGGTCGATTACGGGGCCGGGGGCTTCTTCCAGAACCTTCTGGTGGCGGCGCTGCAGCGAGCAGTCGCGTTCGCCCAGATGCACGGCATTGCCCTTGCCGTCGCCGAAGACCTGGATCTCGATATGGCGGGGCCGCCCGAGATATTTCTCGATATAGACCTCGTCATTGCCGAAGGCGGACTTGGCCTCGGCCCGCGCGGTCTGGAAGGCCTGCTCCAGATCCTCGGCGGTCTTCGCGAGCTTCATGCCGCGCCCGCCGCCGCCGGCGGTGGCCTTGATGATGACCGGATAGCCGATTTCGGCCGCGACCGTCTTCGCCGTCTCGAGATCGGGCACCCCGCCGTCGGACCCGGGCACGCAGGGCACGCCCAGCGCCTTCATGGTCTCCTTGGCGGTGATCTTGTCGCCCATCATCCGGATATGTTCGGCCGAGGGGCCGATGAAGGTGAGGCCGTGGTCCTCGACGATCTGCACGAAGCGGGCATTCTCGGACAGGAAGCCGTAGCCGGGATGGATCGCCTGCGCGCCGGTGATCTCGCAGGCCGAAATGATCGAGGGAATGGACAGATAGCTTTCGGTGCCGGGCGGCGGTCCGATGCAGACGCTTTCGTCGGCCATGCGCACATGCATGGCATCGGCATCGGCGGTGGAATGCACCGCGACCGAGTGAATACCCATTTCGCGGCAGGCCCGGATCACGCGAAGCGCGATCTCTCCGCGGTTGGCGATGAGGATCTTGTCGAACATGATCCGCCGGGCCCTACTCGAGGATCATCAGCGGCGTGCCGTATTCGACCGGCGCTGAATCCTCGATCAGGATGCGCTTGACGGTCCCGGCGCGGGGGGCGGGAATGTGGTTCATCGTCTTCATCGCCTCGACGATCAGCAGCGTCTGGCCCTCGGTCACCGTGTCGCCGACCTTGACGAAGGCGTCCGATCCCGGCTCGGGCTGCAGATAGGCGGTACCGACCATCGGCGAGGTGACAGCGCCCGGATGCTGGGCGGGGTCCTCGACGCTGACCTCGACGGTGGCGCCGGGAGCGGCCGCGGCGGGGGCAGGGGCGTAGGCGGACATCGGCATCGCCGGGGCGTGCGCAACGACGGGGGCCGGCTGCGAGCGCGATACCCGTACATCCAGCGAGTCGTCCTCGCCATATTCGCGCTTGACCTGAAGTTCGGTCAGGTCGTGTTCGCGCAGCAGCTCGGCCAGCGCCTGGATGAAGGCGACGTCCGCCTCGTGGGAAGTCTTGGTCATGCCTGTCCTCGATCGGTCGCGCGGCCCCAGGCCCGGGGGCGGGGCCGCGGTAAGAATTGGGGCGCTTATACGCGAGGGAAAACCCCATGGAAAGGCGGTGCGGCCGGTTTTCGCGGTCCGCCCGGCCCCCGGGCGCCGCGGGCGCCGACCGACGGGTCCCCGGCGGATGGGGCCCGCAGGGCGGGGTCGGCGGGGTCCGGTCGGGCGCGCGGAGGCCCGCGCGGCGAAACCGGGGCTGCCCTTTTCTTGGGCTCCCGGTCCGGTCGCGGCCCGGAAATAGGGCAAAAGGGCGGCGCCGATAATTTACCTTTTGATAAAATCTGGCCGTGTGGCAGGCTCGCCCAAAGACAAGAAGACAGGGAGGGCCGGAATGGCCAATTCGCCACTGACCCCGGGCGTCGTTCCCGGGCGTCTGCAGCCAGACGACTATACCCGGAACTTCGCCGACAAGGCGCCGCCGCTGACCGCGCATGAGGCCGCGGTTGCCGCGGATCGCTGTTATTTCTGCCATGATGCGCCTTGCGTCACGGCCTGTCCCACCGCCATCGACATCCCGCTGTTCATCCGCGAGATCGCGACCGGGGCGCCTGCCGCAGCGGCGCGGACGATCTTCGAACAGAACATCCTCGGCGGCATGTGCGCGCGGGTCTGCCCGACCGAACAGCTGTGCGAGGAGGCCTGCGTGCGGATGACGGCCGAGGCCCGCCCGGTCGAGATCGGGCGGTTGCAGCGCTTTGCCACCGACACGCTGATGACGCGCGAGGGCCACCCCTTCATGCGCGCGGCGCCGACGGGGCGGCGGATCGCCGTGGTCGGCGCGGGGCCTGCGGGGCTGGCCTGTGCGCACCGGCTGGCGATGAAGGGTCATGAGGTGCAGCTATTCGACGCACGGCCCAAGGCGGGCGGGCTGAACGAATACGGCATCGCGGCCTACAAGACCGTCAACGACTATGCCCAGGCCGAGGTCGCCTGGCTGATGGGGATCGGCGGAATCGCTGTCACGAACGGCAAGGCGCTGGGCCGCGACATGACGCTGGACGATCTGCGCGCGGGCCATGATGCGGTCTTCCTCGCGATCGGGCTGGGCGGCGTCAACGCGCTCAGGGCCGAGGGCGAAGAGAAGGCGCAGGTGGTGGATGCGGTCGATTTCATCGCCCGGCTGCGCCAGGCCGAGGATCTGTCGACCATTCCGGTCGGGCGCCATGTCGTGGTGATCGGCGGCGGCATGACGGCGGTCGACGCGGCGGTGCAGTCAAAGCTTCTGGGGGCGGAATCCGTCACCATGGTCTATCGGAGGGGCCGCGCGGCGATGGGCGCCTCGGAAGAGGAACAGCATCTGGCCAGTTCCAAGGGCGTGCGGATCGTCACCGGCGCGGCGCCGCTGCGTCTCTTGGGCGACGGAGCGGTCGAGGCGGTGGAATTCGCCTATACCCGCGAGACCGAGACAGGGCTGGAACTGACGGACGAGACCTTCCGGATACGGGCCGATCAGGTCTTCAAGGCCATCGGGCAGAAGCTTGAGGGGGCGCCCGAGGGGATCGCGCTTTCGGGGCGCAAGATCGCGGTGACCGGGCCGGGCCGCACCTCGATGAGCGGCGTCTGGGCCGGGGGCGACTGCGCCACCGGGGGCGACGATCTGACGGTGACGGCGGTGGCCGAGGGCCGCGACGCCGCCGAGGACATTCACGCAACGCTGATGGCGGAGGGCTGATCCATGGCCGATCTTTCCTGCGATTTCGTGGGCATCAAAAGCCCGAACCCGTTCTGGCTGGCCTCGGCGCCGCCGACCGACAAGGAGTATAACGTGCGTCGCGCCTTCGAGGCGGGCTGGGGCGGCGTGGTCTGGAAGACGCTAGGCGAGGACGGCGCGCCGGTCGTGAACGTCAACGGCCCGCGCTACGGCGCGATCTACGGCGCCGACCGGCGGCTTCTGGGGCTGAACAATATCGAGCTGATCACCGACCGGCCGCTGGAAGTGAACCTGCGCGAGATCACGACGGTCAAGCGCGACTATCCCGACCGGGCGCTGGTGGTGTCGCTGATGGTGCCCTGCGAGGAAGAGGCCTGGAGGCGCATCCTCGCGCGGGTCGAGGAAACCGGCGCCGACGGGGTCGAGCTGAACTTCGGCTGTCCGCACGGGATGAGCGAACGCGGCATGGGCTCGGCCGTGGGGCAGGTGCCCGACTATGTCGAGATGGTCACCCGCTGGTGCAAGCAGATGACCCGGATGCCGGTGATCGTGAAGCTCACGCCCAACATCACCGATATCCGCCTGGCCAGCCGTGCCTCCCATAAGGGGGGCGCCGATGCGGTCAGCCTCATCAACACCATCAACTCGATCACCTCGGTCGATCTGGACCTGATGGCTCCCGAGCCCACCATCGATGGCAAGGGCACCCATGGCGGCTATTGCGGCCCGGCGGTCAAACCCATCGCGCTGAACATGGTGTCCGAGATCGCCCGCGACCCGGCGACCCGGGGGCTGCCGATTTCCGGCATCGGCGGGGTGACCACCTGGAAGGACGCGGCCGAGTTCATGGCACTGGGGGCGGGCAATGTGCAGGTCTGCACTGCGGCGATGACCTACGGCTTCCGGATCGTGCAGGAAATGATCGCGGGGTTGTCGGACTGGATGGACCGCAAGGGCCATGCGCGGCTTGAGGACTTCGTCGGCATGGCGGTGCCGAACGTGACCGACTGGCAGTATCTGAACCTCAACTACATCGCCAAGGCGCAGATCGACGCCGAGACCTGCATCAGATGCGGCCGCTGTTATGCCGCCTGCGAGGATACCAGCCATCAGGCCATCGAGATGACGGCGGACCGGTCGTTCGTGGTGAAGGACCAAGAGTGTGTGGCCTGCAATCTTTGCGTCGACGTCTGCCCGGTAGAGGGCTGCATCGAGATGCGTCAGCTGGCGCCGGGCGAAATAGACCCGCGCACCGGAACAGAGGTCCCGGCGGGATATGCCAACTGGACGACCCACCCCAACAATCCCGGGCGAAAAAGCGCCGCGGAACAGGGGTTGGAGTAGGTCAGACTTCTATGTCAAGCTGGCGCGGGGCCGGCTCGGACGTGTCCCCGGCCATCTCGACCCGCCAGAAGACGGACGCTTCGTTCTGGCGCCGCTCGGCTTCAAGCTGAAGCGGCGTCGTATCGAAGGCGGGCGGCGGCCCGGCAGGACGGTCGGGATCGGGCGCAGGAAATTCCTGACGTATCGGCGTCTGGCCGCGTTGGCCGGTTTCCGAACGGGTCTGGCTTGCACCGCCGCCAGATCCGGCGGCAGCCACCGGCGCCGTCGGCGCCGCAGGGGCGACAATGGTAGGCGCCACATCGTGCGCGCCTCCCACCGAAATGGGAGCGATAAATTGCATTTCACCCAAGCTCCAGCTCAGGCCCCCACCACCATCAGGAAATATGCACGAGACCGGGGGACTTGAGAAGATCCCGGCGGCAGGTTTCTGATCTCAAGGTTAACGCCCCGCCGCGCCTCGTCAGGGGGTCAGCAAGCGGCGGAACAGGGTCGCCAGATAGCGGTCGGCGCCGTCGAACGGATCGTCCTTGCCCCCGCCCAGCACCGCCCGGACCTGCACGTCGAAATCGGCGTAATGCTGGGTCAGCGCCCAGATCGAGAAGATCAGGTGATAGGGATCGACCGGCGCGATCCGGCCCTCGCGGGCCCAGCCGGCAATCACCGCGGCGGTCTGGTCGACCAGGGTTTTCAACTCGCCTTCAAGGGTCGGCCGGATCCGTTCGGCGCCTTGCAGGATCTCGTTGGCGAAAAGCCGGCTTTCGCGCGGAAAATCGCGACTGAGCAACAGTTTGCGGTGCACGTAGCCCAGGATCTCGTCGAGCGGCTCGCCGCCGGGGTCAAGCGCGCGCAACGGCGCGAGCCAGGTATCCATCAGCCCCGCCAGCAAGGCCTCGTGCATCGCCTCTTTCGAGGGGAAATAGTACAGCAGGTTCGGCTTCGACAGGCCCGCGGCCTGCGCGATCTGGTCCAGCGTCGCCCCGCGAAATCCGTGCTGCGAAAACACCTCCAGCGCCGCCCCCAGAATGGTCTCGCGATTCCGCTGCTGGATCCGGGTCCGGGGCGGGTGGTCGGTCATGCGCGCCACCGGAATTTGCCTGATCCGTTAATTCCACTTTCCATAGGTTGCGCAAAATCCCATCATTCCAGGGCGAAAATCGCCAGTCGGTCGGACACTGCGAGAACGACTCGGGCCGGGGCCGGGGCCGTCCGCTTGACTGGTTCCCGACCTCTGCTAGCGTGTCCCTGACCGTTTGGTCAAATGTTTTGGGCCTTTCGCCTTTGCGCGGGCGAAGGGCCATAATTCAAGGGGGTCCCCCATGGCGCTCGATCGCAATTCCGGTCCCAACGACCTGTCGGCTTTCTGGATGCCGTTCACCGCGAACCGGCAATTCAAGACGGCGCCGCGGATGCTGGTGGGCGCTGAAGGCATGTATTACCGCACCGCCGACGGCCGCCAGGTGCTGGATGGTACGGCGGGGCTGTGGTGCTGCAACGCGGGCCATTGCCGGCCGAAGATCACCGAGGCGATCCAGAAGCAGGCGGCCGAGCTTGACTATGCGCCGGCCTTCCAGATGGGCCACCCGAAGGCGTTCGAACTGGCCAGCGCCCTGCGCGACATGGCGCCGAAGGGAATGGATCATGTCTTCTTCACCAATTCCGGGTCGGAATCGGTCGAGACCGCGCTGAAGATGGCCATCGCCTATCACCGGGCGCGGGGCGACGGTGCGCGCACCCGCCTGATCGGGCGCGAGCGCGGCTATCACGGGGTGAACTTCGGCGGCATCTCGGTCGGGGGGATCGTGACCAACCGCAAGATGTTCGGCAGCCTGCTGACCGGCGTCGATCACCTGCCGCATACCCATCTGCCGGACCAGAATGCCTTTACCCGCGGCCAGCCCGAACATGGCGCGCATCTCGCGGACGAGCTGGAACGGATCGTGGCGCTGCATGGCGCCGAGACCATCGCCGCGGTGATCGTCGAGCCGATGGCGGGTTCGACCGGCGTGCTGTTGCCGCCCAAGGGCTATCTGGAACGCTTGCGCGCGATCACGAAGAAACACGGGATCCTGCTGATCTTCGACGAGGTCATCACCGGGTTCGGGCGGCTGGGCTCGTCCTTCGCGGCCGAACATTTCGGGGTGATGCCCGACATGATGACCACCGCCAAGGGCCTGACCAACGGGGTGATCCCGATGGGCGCGGTGCTGACCACCGCCGAGGTGCATGACGCCTTCATGCAGGGCCCCGAGCACATGATCGAGTTCTTCCACGGCTATACCTATTCCGGAAACCCGATCGCCTCGGCCGCGGGGCTTGCGACGCTGGAAACCTATCGCGAAGAGGGGCTTTTCGAGAATGCCGCAGCGCTTGCGCCCTATTGGGAGGATGCGCTGCATGCGCTGAAGGGCCTGCCGCATGTGATCGACATCCGCAACATGGGCCTGATCGGCGCGGTCGAACTGGAACCGATTGCGGGCGAGCC
This sequence comes from Rhodovulum sp. BSW8, assembly GCF_003314725.1. Taxonomy (NCBI): domain Bacteria; kingdom Pseudomonadati; phylum Pseudomonadota; class Alphaproteobacteria; order Rhodobacterales; family Paracoccaceae; genus Rhodovulum; species Rhodovulum sp. BSW8. The sequence goes on along the minus strand of NZ_QNVX01000012.1, from coordinate 8,200 downwards.
GACCAAGCGGGCTTTCACCGCCTTCCTGAACGCCTTCGAGAAGAACCTGATGATCCGGACCACCGGCGACATCATCGCTATGTCGCCGCCCCTGATGATCAACAAGGCCCAGATCGACGAACTTTTCGGCAAGCTGACCGATGTTCTCAAGGCGCTGGACTGAGCCTTTCCAGCAGCGCGCCCGCCGGAGCGGACCGGCGGGCGCAAAGGCTGCGGCTGGTCCCGGCTCGGCGGGGACCGCTGCGCGCTTATTGGGCGGGAGCTTCGGCGGTCTCCGCCGGGGCGGCTTCGGCAGGGGCCTCGGCCGGGGTTTCAGCCACGGCTTCGACCGCAGCAGTCTCGGTCGCGGCTTCGACCGGTTCCACCGCCTCGGCCACGGGGTCGGCGGCCGGGTCCGCGACCGCCGCGACGTCGGCTTCGGTCCCGGCTTTCGGGTCGGGATCGGCCTTGTTCAGCTCGTAGCCGAGCCCGAACACGCCGATCAGGGCCACGAGGCCCAGCATCCATTTGAATTGGTCTTTCAGAATTTCCAAGGTCACGTCCTCCCGACGGGAATTGTGAATGCCGGGCGAAGGCCCGGCCGGATGAGGAAACGCCCCGCGGATGCGGGACGCCCAAATGTAACCGCCGGACAGACGAAGAATATTGTCCCTGACGCCGCACCCGCCCCGGACGGGCGGGCGGTCGCGCCAAGGGACTGACGGCAAGACGGAATGACAGGTGAGGTAAGAACGATGACAGCCCCAGGTGAGAATCTGCGCATCAATGGCGACCGGCTCTGGGACAGCCTGATGGAAATGGCGAAGATCGGCCCCGGTGTCGCGGGCGGCAACAACCGCCAGACGCTGACCGATGCCGATGCCGAGGGCCGCTCCCTGTTCCAGAGCTGGTGCGAGGCGGCCGGCCTGACGATGGGCGTCGACCAGATGGGGACGATGTTCGCGACCCGCCCGGGCGAGGACCCGGATGCGCTGCCGGTCTATGTGGGCAGCCATCTCGACACCCAGCCCACCGGCGGGAAATATGACGGGGTGCTGGGGGTTCTGGGCGCGCTGGAAGCGGTGCGCACGATGAACGATCTGGGGATCAGGACGAAGCATCCCATCGTCGTGACCAACTGGGCCAACGAGGAGGGCGCGCGCTTTGCCCCCGCGATGCTGGCCTCGGGCGTCTTCGCGGGCGTGCACAGCCTCGACTATGCCTATGCGCGCAAGGATCTGGAGGGGCTCAGCTATGGCGACGAGCTGACCCGGATCGGCTGGAAGGGCGAGGAAGAGGTCGGCGCGCGCAAGATGCATGCCTATTACGAGCTGCATATCGAGCAGGGCCCGATCCTCGAGGCCGAGGGCAAGGAGATCGGGGTCGTCACCCACTGCCAGGGGCTGTGGTGGCTGGAATTCACCCTGACCGGGCGCGAGGCGCATACCGGCTCGACGCCGATGGCGATGCGGGTCAATGCAGGGCTGGCCGCGGCGCGCATCTTCGAGATGGTGCAGGAGGTCGCGATGGCGGCCCAGCCCGATGCCGTGGGCGGGGTGGGGCAGATGCAGTTCTCGCCCAATTCCCGCAACGTGCTGCCGGGCACCGTGGTCTTCACCGTCGATATCCGTACCCCCGATCTGGCCAAGCTCGACCGGATGCGGGCCGAGATCGAGGCCCGCGCGGCGGCGATCTGCGAAGATCTGGGCGTCGGCTGTTCGGTCGAACCGGTGGGCCATTTCGACCCCGTCACCTTCACCCCCGAGCTGGTGGGCACGGTCCGGAATGCGGCCGAGAAGCTGGGCTATTCGCATATGGATATCGTGTCCGGGGCGGGACATGACGCCTGCTGGGCCGCCAGGGTGGCGCCCGCCACCATGATCATGTGCCCCTGTGTCGGCGGGCTGTCGCATAACGAGGCCGAGGACATCTCGAAGGACTGGGCCACGGCCGGGGCGGAGGTGCTCTGCCACGCGGTGCTGGAAACGGCAGAGGTCGTCGGCTGAGCCAAGGCCGGGGGGCCCTGCCCCCCGAGACCCCCCGGGGTATTTTTCCAAGAAGAAATGGGCCGCAGAGCCTGACAGGGAGTAAGACATGAGCACGGTTATCAAGAACGGCACCATCGTCACCGCCGATCTGAGCTATGGGGCGGATGTGCTGATCGAGGGCGGAAAGATCGTCGAGATCGGGCCCGATCTTTCGGGCGACGAGGTGCTGGATGCCACCGGCTGCTATGTGATGCCGGGCGGGATCGACCCGCATACCCATCTGGAGATGCCCTTCATGGGCACCTATTCCTCGGACGATTTCGAGTCGGGCACGCGCGCGGCGCTGGCGGGCGGTACCACCATGGTCGTCGATTTCGCGCTGCCCTCGCCCGGGCAGGGGCTGCTCGACGCGCTGAAGATGTGGGACAACAAGTCCACCCGGGCGCATTGCGACTATTCCTTCCACATGGCGATCACCTGGTGGGACAAGCAGGTCTTCGACGAGATGGAAACGGTGGTGAACGAGCGCGGCATCACCACCTTCAAGCATTTCATGGCCTACAAGGGCTCGCTGATGGTGAACGACGACGAGATGTTCGCCTCGTTCCGCCGCTGCGCCGAGCTGGGAGCCATTCCGCTGGTGCATGCCGAGAATGGCGATGTGGTGGCCGAGCTGTCGGCGAAGCTGCTGGCCGAGGGCAATACCGGCCCCGAGGCCCATGCCTATTCGCGCCCGCCCCAGGTCGAGGGCGAGGCCACCAACCGCGCGATCATGATCGCCGACATGGCGGGGGTGCCGCTTTACGTGGTGCATGTCTCCTGCGAGGAAAGCCACGAGGCGATCCGGCGCGCGCGGATGCAGGGCAAGCGGGTCTGGGGCGAGCCGCTGATCCAGCATCTGACGCTCGATGAAAGCGAATATTTCTACGCCGACTGGGACCATGCGGCGCGCCGCGTGATGTCGCCGCCCTTTCGTAACCGCCAGCATCAGGACAGCCTCTGGGCGGGGCTGGCCTCGGGCTCGCTGTCCTGCGTGGCAACGGATCATTGCGCCTTCACCACCGATCAGAAACGCTATGGGGTGGGCGATTTCACCAAGATCCCGAACGGCACCGGCGGGCTTGAGGACCGTTTGCCGATGCTTTGGACCTATGGCGTCGGCACCGGGCGGATCACGCCGAACGAATTCGTTGCGGTGACCTCGACCAATATCGCCAAGATCCTGAACGTCTATCCCCGCAAGGGCGCGGTGCTGGTCGGCGCGGACGCCGATCTGGTCGTCTGGGACCCCGAGAAGACCAAGACGATCAGCGCCACGGGTCAACAATCGGCCATCGATTACAACGTCTTCGAGGGCAAGCAGGTCAAGGGCCTGCCGCGCTACACCCTGACCCGTGGCCGCGTCGCCGTCGCCGATGGCGAGATGAAGCCTCAGGAAGGCTGGGGCGAATTCGTCAAGCGCCCGCCGAACGGCGCGGTCAACAGGGCGCTGTCATCCTGGAAGGCGCTGACCGCGCCGCGGGCCATCGAGCGGGCGGGCATTCCGGCCAGCGGCGTCTGACGCGACGGCCCCCTTTGCGAGAGGGCGGGCGCGGGGGATCCTCGCGCCCGGATGTGAGGGGCGGGGCCGCATGCGCGCGCGCCCCGCAGGCAAGGGACGTGACGTGAAGACACCGGTCATCAAGGCAGAAAACGTCGATCTGGTGTTCCAGACCGGCGACGGGCCCGTGCAGGCATTGAGCGATGTGTCGCTCGATGTCGGGCGCGGCGAGTTCGTGAGTTTCATCGGCCCTTCGGGCTGCGGCAAGACCACCTTCCTGCGCTGTGTCGCGGCGCTTGAACATCCGACCGGCGGCAGCCTGAGCGTCAACGGGATGAGCCCCGACAATGCCCGCAAGGAACGCAGCTATGGCTATGTGTTCCAGGCGGCGGGGCTTTACCCCTGGCGGACGATTGCGCGCAACATCCGGCTGCCGCTGGAGATCATGGGCTATCCGAAGGCCGAGCAGGCGGCGCGGGTGCAGAAGGTGCTGGAACTCGTCGATCTGGCGGGCTTCGGCAACAAGTATCCCTGGCAGTTGTCGGGCGGCATGCAGCAGCGGGCCAGCATTGCCCGCGCGCTGGCCTTCGATGCCGATATCCTGCTGATGGACGAACCCTTCGGTGCGCTCGACGAAATCGTGCGCGACCATCTGAACGAACAGCTTCTGGCGCTTTGGGCGCGGACCGGCAAGACCTGCCTGTTTGTCACCCATTCGATCCCCGAGGCGGTCTATCTGTCCACGAAGATCGTGGTGATGAGCCCGCGTCCGGGGCGGATCGCCGATGTGATCGACAGCCCGCTTCCGAAAGAGCGGCCGCTCGACATTCGCGACACGCCGGAATTTCTGGAAATCGCCCATCGCGTCCGCGAGGGGCTGCGCGCGGGGCATGCCTATGACTAGGAAACAGCGTCTGACAGGGGCGGGGCTGGCCGGGCTGTGGCTGGCGGTTCTGCTGGTCTGGGTCTTCGCGCCGTCGGTGATGGCGGTGCCGGTGCTGGGCTGGGGGCTTTTCCTTCTGATCCTGGCGCCTCTGGTCTGGGGCATGCACCTGCTGGCGCGGCGGCTGGCCCGCAAGGGGCGGCGCGATGCGTAGCGTTCTGCCGATCCTGACGGTGGTTCTGGCGATCCTCGCGCTCTGGTACGGGGCGGCGGTGGCGCTGAACGCGCGCTGGACGCTCGATCAGGCGGCGCGCGCGGGGCAGGAGCTGACCGTCAGCCAGATCGTGTCCGACACGCTGCAGCAAGAGCGCCCCAAGCTGCCCGCGCCGCATCAGGTGGGGGCCGAGCTTTGGAAGACGACCGGGGCAATGGCGCTGGAGGGGCGGGCCTTTTCCAAGCGCAGCCTGATCTATCACGGCTGGGTCACGCTGTCGGCCGCGTTGCTGGGCTTTGCCATCGGCGCGGGCGCGGGCATCCTGCTGGCGGTGGGCATCGTTCATAACCGCGCGATGGACCGCAGCGTGATGCCCTGGGCCATCGCTTCGCAGACCATCCCGATCCTGGCCATCGCGCCGATGATCATCGTGGTGCTGAATTCCATCGGCATCACCGGGCTGGTGCCCAAGGCCATCATCTCGGCCTATCTGTCGTTCTTCCCGGTCGCGGTCGGCATGGTGAAGGGGCTGCGCAGCCCCGATGCGATGGATCTGGACCTGATGAAGACCTGGGGCGCGCGCGCGGGTCAGGTCTTCTGGAAACTGCGCTGGCCGTCCTCGATGCCCTATCTCTTTACCTCGCTGAAGGTCGCGATGGCCGCGAGCCTCGTCGGCGCCATCGTGGGCGAGTTGCCTACGGGCGCGATCCGGGGCCTTGGCGCGCGGCTGCTGGCGGGCAGCTATTACGGTCAGACCGTGCAGATCTGGAGCGCGCTTTTCGGGGCCGCGATCCTGGCCGCGCTGCTGGTCGGGCTGGTCGGGCTCGCGCAGCGGATCACGCTGAAACGGATGGGGATGGCGCGATGACCTGGGTTCTCGGCGCGCTTGGCTTCTGGGTCGCTGCCTGGGCGCTGAATGTGCGGCTGGCGCGGCTGCGCAATACGCGTTCGCTGGGCCTCTTTATGCCGGCCCTTTTCGGTCTGACCCTGCTGGTGGTCTGGGAGGGGCTCGTGCGCGGGCTGAACGTGCCCGGCGTGATCCTGCCGCCGCCCTCGGCCATCGGGGCGCGGATCGCGACCAGCCTGCCGGTGCTCTGGGCCGATTTCGTCCAGACCTTCGTCAAGGGCGCGCTGTCGGGCTATGTGCTGGGCTGCGGCGCGGGGGTGCTGAGCGCCATCGCCATCGACCGCTCGCCCTTCCTGCAACGGGGGCTGCTGCCGGTCGGCAATTTCATTGCGGCCCTGCCCATCATCGGCACCGCGCCGATCCTGGTGATGTGGTTCGGCTTCGACTGGCAGTCGAAGGCGGCGGTGGTCGTCGTCATGGTGTTCTTCCCGGTGCTGGTCAACACGCTGCAGGGGCTGGCTTCGGCCGATGCGATGCAGCGCGATCTGATGAAGACCTGGTCCGCAAGCTACCTGCAGACGCTGACCAAGCTGAGGTTGCCCGCGGCCATGCCCTTCATCTTCAACGGGCTGAAGATCGCCACCACGCTGGCCCTGATCGGGGCCATCGTGGCCGAATTCTTCGGCAGCCCGATCCGGGGCATGGGCTTCCGGATCTCGACCGAGGTCGGGCGTCTCGCGCTTGACATGGTCTGGGCCGAGATCGCCGTGGCGGCCCTGGCCGGGTCCGCCTTTTACGGCGCGGTGGCGGCGTGCGAACGCGCCGTCACCTTCTGGCACCCGTCGCAGCGGGGCCTTTGACAACAAGCAAGGGGCGAATGACCCCACAGGAGGTAAGGATGGACGTGAAACTGACGGGGGCGCTGGCCGCGCTTCTTCTGGGGACCGGGGCGGCGCAAGCGGCCGACGAGGTCACGCTGCAGCTCAAATGGGTGACCCAGGCCCAGTTCGCGGGATATTACGTGGCGCTCGACAAGGGCTTTTACGACGAGGAAGACCTCGAGGTGACCATCAAGCCCGGCGGACCCGACATCGCGCCGAGCCAGGTCATCGCGGGCGGCGGCGCCGATGTGATGATCGACTGGATGCCCTCGGCGCTGGCCGCGCGCGAAAAGGGGCTGCCCATCGTCAACATCGCCCAGCCCTACAAGTCCTCGGGCATGATGCTGACCTGCCTGAAGGAAACCGGCGTCGCCAGCCCCGAGGATTTCCCGGGCCGCACGCTGGGCGTCTGGTTCTTCGGCAATGAATATCCGTTCCTCAGCTGGATGGCGCATCTGGGCATTCCGACCGACGGGACCGACGGCGGCGTGACGGTGCTTAAACAGGGCTTCAACGTCGATCCGCTGTTGCAAAAGCAGGCCGACTGCATCTCGACCATGACCTATAACGAATACTGGCAGGTGATCGACGCAGGCATCGCGCCCGAGGAACTGATCACGTTCAAATACGAGGATCAGGGCGTGGCCACGCTGGAAGACGGGTTGTACGTTCTGGAAGAAAAGCTGGCCGATCCGGCCGAGGTCGACAAGCTGGTGCGCTTCGTGCGGGCCTCGATGAAAGGCTGGAAATGGGCCGAGGCCAATCCCGAAGAGGCCGCGATGATCGTGCTCGACCATGACGAGACCGGGGCCCAGACCGAAACGCACCAGATCCGCATGATGGGCGAGGTCGCCAAGCTGACCGCGGGCTCTAATGGCGCGCTCGATCCCGAGGATTACCGGCGCACGGTCGATACGCTGCTGGCAGGCGGGTCGGACCCGGTCATCACAAGGGAACCCGAGGGCGCCTGGACCCATGTCGTCACCGATGCCGCGCTGAACTAGACGGCGCGGCCATATGCAGGCCGGGCGGGTCCCGGCGCGCCGCGATGACGCGGTGGCCGGGCCTCCGCCTGTCTTGATCGGAATCAAGGATGTGTTTTACTGAACGGTGTAGTTCAGTTTCGGCGGGTCGGGACACCCGCCGAGGAAGGGAGAGAGCAATGCGGAACATCACGAAGGTCAAGGGACTGCTGCTTGGGATCGGTCTGGTGGCGGTGCTTGCGGGCTGTGCCAAGGAGCCCGAGGAATGCGAACCGGGTGTGAGCACCATCAGCGACATGGCGACGGTCACGGCGCCCGGGTGCTGAAACGCCTTCGCGGCCGGAGGCCGGGGCGTCATTCGAAAGGAAAAGGGCCGGTGGATGACCACCGGCCCTTTTCTTTCAGAACCTTCGGGGCGCGGATCAGTCCGTGTTCATCCTGTTATTGATGAGCTCGTCGACGACCGAAGGGTCGGCGAGCGTCGAGATGTCTCCGAGGGAGCCGAAATCGTTCTCGGCGATCTTGCGAAGGATGCGGCGCATGATCTTGCCCGAGCGGGTCTTGGGCAGGCCCGGGGCCCACTGGATGATGTCGGGCTTGGCGATCGGGCCGATCTCGGTGCGGACCCATTTCTCCAGCTCCTTGCGAAGCTCTTCCGTCGCCTCGACCCCGTTCATCAGCGTCACATAGGCGTAGATGCCCTGACCCTTGATTTCGTGCGGGTAGCCCACCACCGCGGCCTCGGCGACCGCCTGATGCGCCACCAGCGCCGATTCCACCTCGGCCGTGCCCATCCGGTGGCCCGAGACGTTGATCACGTCATCGACCCGGCCCGTCACCCAGTAATAGCCGTCCGCATCGCGGCGGCAGCCGTCGCCCGAGAAG
>NZ_QNVX01000079.1:0-203 GCF_003314725.1 Rhodovulum sp. BSW8 | reverse complement strand
CTGGCCTGGGCGGTGGGCAATGTGCATCGCGACGAGGATGCGGCCGAGAACATCAAGCCCAACAAGGCGCGCTCGAAGGGGCGGATCGATCCGGCGGTGGCCGCGATCATGGCGCTCGGCCGCGCCGAGGCCGAGGCGGGCAAACGCAAGGCACGGGACGTGGCAACGGTATGATCGGACTTCCTTTCCTCACGCGCGGCCGG
>NZ_QNVX01000078.1:0-211 GCF_003314725.1 Rhodovulum sp. BSW8 | reverse complement strand
CTTAGGGCCGGTCTTGCGATCATCGACCGTCTGCCGTTTGCGCCGGTTCGCAACCGTCTCGGGGGTCGTCGGGAAAACGATTCACCGGATCGTTTTCCGATCCTCCCCACTCCGCAGGTCCCGGCTCAGCGTCGCGAGCGACGCTTGCGATCGCTGTATCGCTGCTCTGACCGCGTACGTGGTCGCGGCGTTTCCGTGACGAACTTGCCCC
>NZ_QNVX01000077.1:0-492 GCF_003314725.1 Rhodovulum sp. BSW8 | reverse complement strand
CTTGCCAGCGCGCTTCAGGCGCTTTCTGGCGGCGATCTGACGAGTCGGATCGATGAACGGTTCGCGGAGGATTACGAGCGTTTGCGGAGCGATTTCAACGCGACGGTCGACACGCTGAACGACCTGATCGGATCGGTGGTCGAGAACGCGACCGAGATCCATGCCCGGGCCGAAGAAATCAGCGGCGCCTCGGACGACCTGTCGCGCCGGACCGAGAACCAGGCCGCCACCCTGGAAGAGACCGCCGCTGCGCTCGACGAACTGACCTCCAGCGTGCGTTCGTCCGCCGACGGCGCGGCGCAGGTCGAGAATGTGGTGCGCGAGGCGCGCGGCAATGCCGAACAGTCGGGCCTGGTGGTCAAGGAAGCCATCGGCGCGATGTCCGAGATCAAGCGCTCGTCCGATGGCATCAGTCAGATCATCGGGGTGATCGACGACATCGCCTTCCAGACCAACCTTCTGGCGCTGAACGCGGGCGTCGAGGCGGCGCGG
>NZ_QNVX01000076.1:0-30041 GCF_003314725.1 Rhodovulum sp. BSW8 | reverse complement strand
GCCGCCCCGTCAGCGCCTCAGCGCCGCCGGTGAGGGGCTATCTACGGGTCCACGCCGATGCCCGCAAGCAGTTTTTTGAAGAAATCGCCGTCAGACCGCCAGAAATCTTGTAAGATACTGACGTTACACGTTTTTTAGTTATCCACACCCGAGGCTTCAGGCGTGTTTGCCCCGAATTTCGGCCCGCACACCGGGAATCGCGTGCATCGGGGCCGACTCGTCGGGGGCGATCCCCCGCATTTCGGCCGTCCGGGGCGGATGGGGCCGAATTTCGGGGGGCGGTGCCGCCCGAAGGCAGCACCGCCCGCTGCGCATCGCGTCAGGGCTTCACGGCAAAGAACATGGTCTCGCCCGAGTGGTCATCCACTCCGTCATTGTCGGTCGCGACCCACATCGTGCCATCCGCGTCGATCGCCAGCCCCTCGACCTTGTCGAGCACGTAGCCGCCCGTGGCCGTGAGATCGGGGATCAGGTCGCGCGCCAGCTCCTTGGTCACCACCGGCAGCGGACCGTCCAGCGGCGCGGGCTGCAGCTCGGACAGGGGCACGCGGGTGATCTTCTTGGTGACCGCCGCGCTGCCGATCTGGTTGTCCCGCTCGATGAGATAGACCCAGTCGCCATGGGCCACGATCTCGGACAGGCCGACCCAGCCGGTTTCGGGGGTGGCCAGCTCATAGCGGACCGCGCCCCAGGTCTTGGCCGCGGTATCATAGGCGACCAGCTTGACCTGATGCCTGGGATCGTCCGCCCATTCGCGCTGAACCGCCATCCAGAGCGTATCGCCCACCTTGGTCACGCCCTCGAAGCCAAAGCGGGTCTCGTTGGCCAACAGTTCGGGCGGCAGCGCCACCTCTTCCTTGATCTCGCCCTTGGCGTTCACGTGATACAGCGCATGCGGCACCAGCTTGGCGCTGTTGCCCTCCGAGGCCAGCCAGAACCCGCCCGCGCCGTCGAGGGTGATGCCCTCGAGGTCAAGCTTTTGCGCCGGCCGGCCCGCCCGGGTGACCCGGATCGCCTCGACGATGCGGGCGGGGGTCCGGGTGGTGTCGATCCGGAAGATCGTCGGCTGGTAGCCGTAGAAGCTGTCATTCACGGCATAAAGCGCACCGGGCTCGCCCGCGACGAGGCCCGAGATGGCCCCCCAGCCGGTCAGCTCGTCCATGCCGTCCGAGGTCAGCATCGGGTAGGCGGCGGGCGCCTCCTGATACTGGTAGATCATGACATGCGACCGCGCCGCGCCATCGGCGACAAGATCGGTCTCGTTGGCCGAGACCAGAAGGTTGCGCGACGGGATCGCCACGAAACCTTCCGGCCCGATGCCCGAGGGCAGCAGCTGTTTCAGGACCGGCGCGGCCGGGTCGGTCACGTCATAGACCGCCGCCACCGAGGCGCGCTCGGTGCCCACGACCAGCAGAGGCGCGTCGCCGAACCGGCCGAAGACGACGCTTTCGGGTTCGACGCCCTTCGCATCCGACCGCTTGTCCGGGTAATGGCCGATCTGGACGATGGCATGTTCCAACGAGGGGCCGCTTTCATAGACGACCTGCCCGTCCTTCGAAAAGACCGTCCAGCCGCGGCTGCCGCCTTCGTAGTCGCCCTCGTTCGCGGTGGCAAAGTGATCGTCGTCGATCCAGGTCACGCCGTCCGGTTCGCGCTTCCGGCCCTTCTGGCTTTCCGTGAAGATCAGCGCGGCACGCTCGTCGGTCGCGTCGATCCCCTCCAGATCGACCGTCCCGGCCGAAAACTGCGACAGCACCGTGCCGTCCCGCGCCACCACCGCGAGGTGGTTGTTTTCCTGCAGCGTCACGACCGTCTCGCCGGCGGCATTGATCGAGACGAATTCGGGTTCGGGATCCTCCGGTGCGATCCCGGCCAGCCCGGTCAGGTCGACCTTCTTCAGGCTGGCGCAATCCAGCGCGCCATCCTTCAGCCCGACCAGAACCAGCCAGCCCTCGGGCCTCTGCGGCAGGACCCCGTCATTCAGGTCCTCATCGCGCTCGTTCTCGATGGCCACGGCCAGAAAGCTGCCATCGCGGGCCTTGGCCACGCTGTCTGGCTGGCCGCCCAGATCGCAGGACCCGGTCTCGGTCCGGCTGGCGATGTCGATCGCGGCCAGCCGCCCCGAGGGGTTGGTGTAGCTTTCCGAGGTGTTGATGCCGACGAAGGCGGTCTGCCCCACCACCGCGACGCTGGTCGGCTCGCCGTCCAGAACCACATTGCCCAGCGGCTTCGGCGCCGCCGGATCGGCGATGTCGATCATCCCCAGCACGCCGAGCGGGCTGTCGGTATAGACCAGCGTCATGCCGTCGGCGGTCGCGTCGATGATCTCTGCCGAGCTTTCGCGGGACCGGTCCTCGCCCTCGGCCATGTTCTCGACCACCGGAAAGGACGCGATCCGGTTGAAATTCATCTCGGCCTTAACGTCGGCACCGACCGAACCCGCGGCGAGGGCAAGCATCGAACTCATCCCCCAAAGTCGCAACGTCATCGTAACTCTCCACGCAATCTGCTCAAGACCTCATGGCGCGGCTTTGTAACGTCGCAATGAAGGCGGCCGGGAAGCGGGGCGTCAGAGGGACCGACGCCCGCCCGGATGGCGCCAAATCGCCGCTTCGGCCGGGGCGCCTCGGGGCTTTCCCGCCGCCCGGCAAGGACGCATGATACCGGCGATGGACGACCAGCCCTCTCTTGCCCGGCGCGGCCCCCGCCATTCGACCAACCTCGTGGGTCGGTCCTCGGAATGGCTGGAAAGCTGTGCCTTCAACGACGCGCCCGCGCCGCTGCATATCTGGGGTGTGCAGGAGATGAACCAGGGGCTCTTCGGCATGCTCGACCAGGCCGCCGATCTGGCCGAGGCGGGCGAGGCCTTCCATGCCTACATGATGGCCATGTTCGGCATCGACGACGAACAGCGCGACGTGCCCTCGGCCGGGCGACAGCGGTTCCGGTCGTCCTTCCTGCGGCTGATCCAGGGCTGGAGCTTCGACAGCAACGGCCCTGCGGGTGCGGTGCTGAAAGGCTGGGTCGAAAGCCGGTTCGGGGTCTGCCCCTCGTTTCACCGCGAGATCATCGACGCGGTGCCCGGCCCCGCCTGGGATGTCTATATCGAAGAGAAGATGTCGAGCCAGTTCCACAACAACGCGATCTGGGTGCAGCTCGACCTGCTGTTCGAATTCAGCCAGTGGGCGATCCGCCGTTTCGCCTTTCCCGGCCAGAGCCATCTGACGCTTTATCGCGGCATCAACGATGTCGAACGCCACCTGATCGTCGAGCGCAGCGACCGGCGCGAGGCGGTGATCCGGCTGAACAACCTCGTCTCGTTTTCCTCCGACCGCGAGGTGGCCGACTGTTTCGGCGACCGGATCCTCACGGCCCGGGTGCCGCTGTGCAAGGTGCTGTTCTTCCCCGGCCTGCTGCCCTCGCACCTGCTGAGGGGCGAACGCGAATATCTGGCGGTCGGCGGCGAATTCCGGGTAAGCGTCGATTATGTGTGATGCGGCGCGCCCCGACCCGGCCGACCGTGCGCTGGCCGCCTATCTGGGCTTTGCCATCGGCGACGCGCTTGGCGCGACCGTGGAATTCATGACCCGGCGCGAGATTGCCGCCCAGTACGGCCAGCACCGCGAGATCGTCGGCGGCGGCTGGCTGCGCCTCGCGCCCGGACAGGTGACCGACGACACCCAGATGTCGCTGGCTCTGGGCGCCTCGCTCGTCCGCTGCGGCGGGCTCGATCTTCAGGATCTATGCGAAGCCTTCGCCGCCTGGCTGAAGACCGGCCCCGCCGATGTCGGCAATACCTGTCGGCGCGGCATCCACCGCTATCTGACCAAAGGCACGGTCGAGGGGCCGCTGTCCGAAGGCGATGCCGGGAATGGCGGCGCGATGCGGGTGCTGCCGGTCGCGCTGGCGACGCTGGGCGCGCCCGGCCGGGCCGAGGGCTGGACGCTGGCCCAGGCCCGCACCACCCATCACCACCCGCTGTCCGATGCCGCCTGCCTGAGCCTCGTGCGGATGGTTCACCGCCTGATCGGCGGCGAGGGCCATAAGGCGGTGCGGGACGAGGCCGACACCCTGATCGAGGCCCATCGCGACTTCCGGTTCGCCCCCTATCGCGGACAGTGTTCGGCCTATGTCGTCGACACGATGCAGACCGTGCTGCACCACTATCTGGCCGCCGACGGCTTCGAGGACTGCCTGGTCCGCACCGTCAACGAAGGCGGCGATGCCGACACAACCGCGGCGCTGGCGGGCATGCTGGCAGGCGCGACCTGGGGGACGGCGGCGATCCCCGCGCGCTGGCTGGACCGGCTGGACCCGGCCGTCGCCGAGGCCATCCGGGTGCAGGTGCCGGGCTTGCTGGCCCTGGCCTGAGCCCCGCCGTCACCCCGGACGCGCGGCCAGATCGGCCTTGCGGGCAATCATCTTCTCGGTCAGCCGCGCGCTGCCGCCCAGGCCCTCGATCGTGCCCCGGATCGCCTCGTCGGGCAGGCCGGTGACGAGGCCCACGGCCTCGGCCAGCGCCGCCGGGGCGATATCGCCGAAAAGCCGCACGGCATGGGGGTTGTCGGGATCGTCCCTCAGCCGGTCAAGCTCGGCCACCTCCGCGCCGAAGGCACGGCCCTTGGGGTCGCCGCAAGCGCGGAACTCCAGCGCGCCGCCGACATCGAGGGTCAGCACCTGCCCCCCCACGACGCCCTGGTTGTCGCCGTCGAAGCCTGCAGCATCCCAGTTCGCAGTCCAGGCATGCACCCCCAGCCAGCGCTGCGCAAACCGCCGCTCGTCCTCCGAGAACTGCGCGGCATGGGCTTTTTCCAGTGTCACGAACTCGGTTGCGACCTGGCAGGGATCGGCGGTCGGCCGGTAGATCAGCGTCGGCGCCCCCGCCAGCCGGTACAGCGCGGCCGCGATCCGTTCGTTGCGGGCATGGGCCGGACTTTCCAGTTCCTTGACATAGAACCGGCGCCCTTCGGCATCTCGATAGACCCCGCCCGGATTGCTGCCCAGCCGCCCGCCCGTCCGCTCAAGCGCCGCCAGATCCAGGACCCGGTCGTCCGCGGGCTCTGTGCGCCGCACCAGCGCCAGCTGCGCCGGGGTCTCGATGGCGCCGGGCCGCGCGTGGCGCGCGGCGCGGATCGCCTCCTGGGGCGCCATGCCAAGCTCGGCCAGCAGCCGCCCCGCGATCATCCCGGCCCGGCCGAGCCCGCCTTTGCAATGGACAAGCACATCGCCGCCCTGCCGCAGGATCGCGCGGATCTCGGGGCCGGTCGTCGCCCATTGGCGCTCGAAGAAATCGTCAGGCACCGAATAGTCGCGGATCGGCAGGTGCCGCCACAGCATCCCCCGCGCCCGCACGCTTGCGCCCAGATCCGGCACTTTCAGTGCAACGAGCTCGGCATTTTCGACCAGACTCAGGACCAGCCGCGCGCCCCAGCCCGCGATGGCGTCGAGATCGGCATCGAGATCGCGCGCCCAGGCGCCGGTGCTGGCCACCGGGTCGTGCTTGCCGGGACAGAAGGTGATGCCGATCCGCCCGAGCCCTGGCCCGGCCGACACCTCCGCGATCTGGAGAGGATGGGTCCTGCTTGTCCGTGCCCCGCGCATCGCCAACCTCCAGCCCCGCCCCGGCACCCGAGGATAGCCGGGCATCGGCCGATGGGCCAAGCGGCTGCGCTGCTTCAATCGGGCGCAGCATCGTCCGGCCCGGTCGCGATCCGCAGATCGACCTCCATCGCGGCCGTCACCGGCCCCGCGGTGAATCCGCCCTCGACCGGCATGGTCCCGGCCTGATCGGGCGCCACGGCCAGCGCGACATGGCCCGCGCCGACCGCGCGCCCATGGGTCGGGTCATAGCCGCACCAGCCCCGCCCCGGCACCAGCGCCTCGGGCCAGGCATGCATGTGGCGCGGGCCATCCGGATGCTCGCTTTCGGCCTGATAGCCGCTGACGAACCGCGCCGCGATCCCGCGGCTCGCGGCGGCGGCGATGAAAAGAACCGCCAGATCGCGACAGGCCCCCTGCCCGCGCGCCAGCGTCACCTCTGCAGGCCAGGCCGCCCCGTCGGGCCGGATCTGCCGCGCGATCCGGGCATGCAGAGCTTCGGTCAGCGCGCTCAGGAACCGGTCCGGCCCAGCGCCGGGCGGACCAAGCGCCGCCGCGAAGGCCGCGACCTCGGGGGCAACGGCGCAGAGGGGCGGCACAGGGCCGCCCTCCGGTGCCTCCAGCCAGGCCTGCGTCCTCAGCGTGAAGCGGCTTTCGAAGATCAGCGCCGGGGTCTCGCCCGCAAAGTCCAGCCGGGTGACGCGGTTGCCATGGGCATCGGTCTCGTCCCTGCGGGCCACCGGCAGCGGCGTGACCGCGAGGCTCTGACAAAGCTCCGCGACACGGCCGGGCCGGGGCGTCAGGCGCAGCAGATGCGGGCCAAGCCGGACCGGACCCGAGTAGCGATAGACCGTCCGATGCAGCACCTCGAAACGCATGTCCTCATGCTTGCGCAGGATCGCGCCCCGGTCAACCGCCCTTCCGGGGGGTCACGGCCGATGCGCTTTGACAGGATCTGCGAGGCAAACGGGATCGAGCGCCGGCGGACCAACCCCAACCATCCCGGGAGTTCGGAGGATCGGAAAACAGTCCGGGGGGACTGTTTTTCCCGGGCGGCGGACAGGTCGAACGGATGCACCGCGCGATCAGGGCGGGTGAAGCGGATCAGGCGAGGCGCCAGTGGCGCGCCTCCCCGCTGAACGTCAATCGGGACCATCACGACAGCCACAACCAGCTGCGGACGCACCTCGCGGACTTCATGCCAGCTTACAACTTCGCGCGCCGCCTCAAGACCATCGACGGGCTCACGCCCTGCGAATACATCTGCAAGAGCCGGACAGAGTCAGCTTCAACCCGATCCACGAGATGCCGGGACTGAACGCCTAGCCCAGATAGACCGTGCCCGCGGGGTAGGACACCCGCTTCGGGCTGCGCACTGCCAGCAGGAAGCCCAGGGTCAGCGGACCGACCCGTCCGAGGAACATCACCCCCATCAGCACCGCCCGGCCCGCCGTGTCGAGATCGCCGGTGATGCCCCGGCTCAGCCCGACCGTGCCGAAGGCCGACACGGTCTCGAAGGCCAGATCGAGGAATTCGCCCTCGTGAAACAGGATCAGCACGAAAAGCGCGATCAGGATCGTCAGGGTGCTGACCATCGACAGCGCCAGCACCTTCATGATCTGCTCGGCCCCCAGACGGCGCCCGAAGACGTCGATGGCGGTGTGGCGGCGGAAGAAGCTGACCGTGGCCAGCAGCAGCACGATGAAGGTCGTGACCTTGATGCCGCCGCCCGTAGAGGTCGAGCCCGCCCCGACGACCATCAGCGTCATGAACAGCAGCGTCGTCGCCTGCGTCAGCCCGCCGATATCGACGGTGTTGAACCCGGCGGTGCGGGTGGTCGCGGCCTGAAACCAACTGGCCCAGAGCTTGGTCGAGACCGCATCGAACTGTCCCAGCGTGGCCGGGTTGGTCCATTCCAGCACGGCGATGGTCGCGGTCGACCAGACCAGAAGCACCAGCGTGCCGACCAGCATCAGCTTGGTATGAACGGTGTAGCCGCGCCAGCCGGTGCGGCGCTGCATGTCGGCAACCACGGTGAAGCCGAGCCCGCCGAGGATCAGCAGGGCGGGCACGGTGACATTGACCACCGGATGCGCGACCCAGGCGGTGAGACTGTCGGGGTAAAGCGCGAAGCCTGCATTGTTGAAGGCCGAGACGGCATGGAACAGGCTTGACCACAGCCCCGCCTGCCAGCCGAATTCGGGCACGAAGACCACCGCCAGAAAGGCCGTGCCCGCCGCCTCGCAGACCAGCACGAAGCGCAGGATCGTCTTCGTCAGCCGGATCAGCCCGCTCATCGAGGTCTGGTTCAGGTCCTCGCGCAGGTAATGGCGATGGGTGATGCCGACCGGCAGGCCCAGCATGGTCAGGATCAGGACCGCGAAGGTCATGAGCCCCAGCCCGCCCAGCTGGATCAGCACCAGGATCACGGCCTGGCCGAACAGGGTGAATTCGGTGCCGGTATCGCGCACCGCAAGCCCGGTCACGGTCACCGCCGAGGTCGCGGTGAAGGCGACGTCTGACCAGGTCATCGCCACGGTCCGGGCCGCCGGCAGTTTCAGCAGCAGCGTGCCCGCCACGATCAGCGCCGCATAGGTCAGCATCAGCGCCAGCGGCGGCGGCAGAAAGCGGCCGCTGCGCAGCGCGGCGAGGCGTGCCATGAGCTCAGGCCTCGTCCAGCAGGTCGTCGCCGAAGCGGCGCAGATCGGCGCGGCGGCCCAGCACCAGAAGCTTGTCGCCAGCCTTCAGCCGCAGCTCGCCGCCTTCGCAGGACAGGAACTCGCCCTCGCGCATCGCGCCCAGCGCCCGCAGATCGTAGCCCGACAGCAGCTTGACATCGCCGACCGCGCGCCCCTCCAGCGGCTCGGGCACGGTCAGGTCGACGACGTGAAAGCCGTTGCCGAGACTCACGTAATCGCGCACCAGCGGGTTGTGCAGCATCTGCGCTATATGCTGGCCGACCTCCTGTTCGGGCAGCACGATCCGGTCGACGCCGATCTTCGACAGGATGCGGTGATGGGTCTTCGACAGCGCCTTGACCCAGATCGCCTTCACGCCCAGCATCTTGACGTTCATCGAACAGAGGATGTTGGCCTCGAGATCCTCGCCGATGGCCACCAGCGCCACGTCGTAATTTCCGACCCCGGCCTCGCGCAGCGCCAGCTCGTCGCGGCCGTCGGCGATCACCGCCTCGGACAGCACGTCGGCATAGCGGCCGACGATCTTGTCGTCGAGATCGACCCCCATGACCGGATTGCCGAATCGCGCCAGTTCGGTGGCGACAGTGCTGCCGAAGGTGCCAAGGCCGATCACGGCAAAGCTGCGTCTTTTCACTTGGAAACTGCCTGTCCTTCGGGATGTCCGGCCCCGACCCTAGCACGTCCGGGCGCCCCCGGGGCAAGCCCCCGCGCGGCCCCGCACTTCGGATCAGGCGGCATCGCGCAGAAGCCGCCGCAGGATCTTGCCCGAAGCCGATTTCGGCACCGCCTCGACGAAATGCACCTCTGCCAGCGCCTTGAAATGGGACAGATGCGCCAGAACATGGGCCTTCAGCGCCTCGGCATCCGCATCCGCCCCGGGCCGTCGCACCACATGGGCGACCGGCCGTTCGCCCGCCTCGGGGTCGGGTCGGCCGATCACCGCCGCGTCCAGCACATCGGGATGGGTCAGAAGCACCGCCTCAAGCTCGGCCGGGGCCACCGCAAAGCCCTTGACCTTGATCAGCTCCTTCAGCCGGTCATGCAACGTCACGAAGCCCTCGGCATCGATGCTGGCCAGATCGCCGGTCTTCAGCCAGCCGTCGGCGGTCAGGGTCGCGGCGGTGGCCTCGGGCGCGTTCAGATAGCCCTGCATCACCTGCGGACCGCGCAGCCAAAGCTCGCCCGGCTGGTCCGGTCCCAGATCGGCGCCGGTTTCGGGGTCGACGATCCGGAGTTCGGTATTGGGAAGCGCCACCCCCACCGCGCCGGGCTTGTCGCGGCCGGGGGACGACATGGTGCCGATGGGCGACAGCTCGGTCATGCCCCAGCCCTGCATCACCCGGCAACCAAGCCGCGCAGCCAGTTCGGCGCCCTGCGCGGCGCCCAGCGGGGCTGCGGCGCAGATCACCGTCTCGACCGCACCGAGGTCGAACTGATCGACCATCGGGTGGCGCGCCAGCGCCGTGGCGACCGGCGGCACGATGTACAGTTCGCGGGTCCGGCGCTCTGCGACCAGCCGCAGGAAAAGCTCCGGATCGAAGCGGGGCATCGTCACCAGACAGGCCCCGTGGCTCAGCACCATGTTCATCAGCACGGTCAGCCCGTAGATATGGAAGAAGGGCAGGAACCCCACCGTCCAGTCCCCCGGGCGCATGTCGCAGGCGGCAAGCCCCTGGTCGATATTGACCACGAGGTTGCGGTGGCTCAGCCGCACCCCCTTGGGCAGGCCCGTGGTGCCCGAGGAATAGGGCAGCACGGCGATGTCGCGAGCGACATCGAGCGGCACCTGCGCCGCCAGCCGCGGCCCCATCAGCGCCTCAAGCGGGACCGCGCCCCCATCGGGCGCCTCGGCGCCGATCACCGCGATCTCGGTCAGCCCGGCGGCCTCGGCCCCGGCGCGGGCGGTCGCAAGACAGCCCGGCACGGTCACCAGCAGGCAGGCCCCGCTATCCTTAAGCTGAAAGGCCAGTTCCTCGGCGGTATAGGTCGGGTTGACGGTTGTCACGGTCCCGCCCGCATAGGCCACGCCATGAAAGACGGTGACGAAATCGGGAATGTTCGGCGCCATCAGCGCCACCACCGCCCCCTTGCCGATCCCGCGCGCGGCCAGCCCGCCCGCCAGCCGCCGGATCCGGTCGATCAGCGCCCCGGCGGTCAGGCCCTGCCCTGACGGCCCGTCGACCAGCACCATCTCGTCGGGGCGCGGGGTCAGGCCCCGGAACAGCCTCTCGGTGACCGACAGGCCGGTCAGGGGCACAGGCGCGAACCTGCTGCTGCGAACGATCATCGTTTTCCTCCCGCAGGACGGGCGCGCGGACCGCGCTTCTCACCTTCCGGAAGCGTAGCACGGTTCGTGCCGATGACGATGGAAAACCGGGGCGGGCCACAAGGGTCCCGCCCAGAAGACCCCGACACCGATCAGCCGCGCTGCGCCAGCAGGCGGATCAGGACGCGCGGCTCGGCCGGGGGTGCCTGCTCGATCCGGCGATAGTCCGACCCGTCGCGCCGACGCGTCACCAGCCCGGTCTCGAACAGGTCGCGGCGCAGCAGCGCGGCATCGCCGAAAAGGTGCCAGGCGTTCAGCCGCTCGTTCACCTGCCGCTCGGTCCAGGTCTGGCCCGCAGGCAGCCGCGCCCAGAGCGCCCACAGACACAGCACCTGCATCGCCCGCCGCGAGGGCCAGCGAAGAAGCCGCCCGTCGGCGTCGAAATGGGTCAGCGTCCGTTCGATCCGGCGGTGATTGACGGGGTCCGGATCGGTCACGGGCGCGGCGGCCGCGTCGGTCAGCCGGTCTTCGGCCAGCCGGTCGGCGCGCAGATGCTGAAAGTTGCGAAACCCGCCCGCGCGGGCCAGCATGTTCATCAGGCTCAGATGCGAGGGCGCCGCCTCGGCCGCCCGCAACTGATGCGCCAGGGCGCGGGAAAAGGCGGAGATGTCCTCGATCGCGAGGGGAATGGAAGGTCTGGTCATGGTCTCGGTCCCGATGTGCCGAAATCCGGATCGCTGGTCGCTGGCTTACGACGGGGCACAGGAAGGAAACCGAATGCGTGCCGAGTGACGGGCAGGTTTAGCTTGCCCCTTGGGGCACAGCGACGCCTCGGTGAACTGCCGACCGTGCCCTGTCCATATCACGGCGCCCGCAGCGGAACAACCCGGCCCAGCCCCTTACGGATCGCCGCGACCGTGTGCCGAAGCCCGGGCGAAAGCCGCTTGTCGCGCCGTAGCTGCAGCGCCAGCTGGCGGCCCAGTGGCGGGTCCAGCGGCTGCACCGCCAGCCCGCCCGAGGCGCCCGGCCGCGCCACCGACGAGGCCGGCAGGATCGACCAGCCAAGCCCCGCCGCGACCAGTTCCTTGGCGGCCTCGACGCTTTCCAGCTCCATGATCGGCGCGGGCCGCAGCCCGGCCGCGCGGAACCATCCGTCGATCAGCCCGCGGGTGTGGCCCGCGCTGTCGTAAAGGATCAGCGGCCGGGCGGCCATCGCCTGCGGCGTGGTCGGCGCCCCGGCGGTCGCGGCCGGTCCCACCGCCAGCAGCGCCTCGTCGCACAGCGGGCTTGTCTCCAGCGCCCGACCCGCTGCGGGCAGGGTGACGATGGCAAGATCCAGCAGGTTCTGTTCCAGAAGGCGCTGAATCTCGGTGCTGTTGCCGGTGCGGACCACGAAATCGAGCCCCGGAAAGGCGCGCTTGAGCCGCCCCAGCACCGGCGGCAGCAGATGGATGCAGGCGGTCGCCCCGGTGCCGATCCGGACCCGCCCGGCGCGGCCGTCGCGATGCGGCTCGACCGCCGCGCGCACCGCGTCCAGTTCCTCGCCGATTCGCCGCGCCCCCTCGATCACGATCTGTCCGGCCTCGGTCGGCCGCACCCGCTTGCCCACCCGTTCCAGCAGCCGCACCCCGAAATGCCGTTCCAGCTGGCGGACCTGCTGGCTGACCGCGGGCTGCGAGATCCCGGCCTTTTCGGCCGCGGCCGAAAAGCTGCCCAGCGCCGCGACATCGGCGAAAGTGGCAAGATGCAGAAGGTTGAGCGACTGCGCCAAGACCGGGCCAAGGATTTCCTTATGCGTTGAATAACATCCATAGCATTTCCTTCGCCGCGCCGGAATGGCATTCTCGGCCGCATCAACCCCGGAGACCCCCGATGACGATCCAGCCCGCCCCCCTCGGCCCCCCGAGCCCCCTGACCCTTGACGATTGCACCGCCCGCGACCTGCCCGGCGTGCAGGCGATCTATGCCGAGGCGGTGCGCACCGGCACCGCCAGTTTCGAGCTGGACCCGCCCGATCTGGACGAGATGCGCGGGCGCTGGGAAACGGTCACCGGCGCGGGCTTTCCCTGGCTGGTGGCGCGGGCCGGGGACCGGGTGGCGGGCTATGCCTATGCCAACACCTACCGCCCGCGTCCGGCCTATCGCGGCACGGTCGAGAATTCGGTCTATGTCGACGACGGGTTTCGCGGCCAGGGCATCGGAGGCGCGCTGATGCGCGCGTTGCTGGCGCGCTGCGAAGCGGCCGGGTTCCGGCAGATGGTGGCGGTGATCGGGGATTCGCAGAACCTCGGCTCGATCGCGCTGCACCGCGCGCTGGGCTTCGAGGATGCGGGCGTGCTGCGCTCGGTCGGCTGGAAACACGGGCGCTGGCTCGATTCCGTGCAGATGCAAAAGCCGCTGGGCCCCGGCGACACCGCGCCCTTCGAAGGCTAGGCCGGTGATCGGCCGCCCGACCGCCGCCGCGGTGGGGCTGACCCAGATGGTGAACTGGGGCGTCTCCTACTATGCCGTGGGGGTCTTCGCGCCGGTCATCGCCGCCGATCTTGGCTGGTCGCTGGCGCGCACCCATGCCGGGTTCTCGCTTGCGCTGGTCCCCATGGCGCTGTCCTCGGGCGCGGCCGGACGGCTGGTCGCGGCCCGGGGCAGCCGGGCGCTGGCGGCGGGTTCGGTCCTGCTGGCGCTGGGGCTTGCGATGCTTGGCACAAGCGGCTCCTTCTCCGTCCATGCCGCGGGCTGGATCGTTGCCGGGCTCGGGATGCGGCTATGCCTGTACGAAGCCGCCTTCGCGGCGCTGGTGCGGGCGGGCGGCACGGGGGCGCGGCGCGCCCTGTCGCAGGTCACGCTGCTGGGTGGGCTCGCCTCGACCGTGTTCTGGCCGCTGGGTCATCTGCTGGCCGAAACCTGCGGCTGGCGCGGCGGGCTTCTGGCCTATGCCGGGCTCGCGCTGGCGGCGGCACCGCTGTACCTGACGATCCCGTCCGGCCCCGCGCCGACCCCGGCCGCCCTTGGCGCCGCCGGGCGCGGGGCCGACCCGGTGCGGCCTGCTGCAGCCTTCGGCTTCGCCGTGCTGGTCGCGGCCTCGGCCTTTCTCAGTTCGGGGCTCTCGGCCCATCTGATCGGCCTTCTGGGCGCGCTGGGCCTGCCGGTCGCGGCGGCGGTCGGGTTGGCGGCGCTGCCCGGGGTGGGGCAATCGGGCGCGCGTCTGGCCGAGACGCTGGCCGGGCACCGGATCAGACCGCTGGGGCTGGGCGTGCTGGCCTCGGGTGTGCTGCTGGCGGGCATGATCGCAGGCCTGGCCGTTGCGGGGCCGGGCGCCATCGCGCTGATCTTCGTGCTTGCCTATGGCGCTGGCAACGGCGTGCTGACCGTGGTGCGCGGCGCGCAGCCCATGGTGCTGTTCCCACTGGCCAGTTATGCCGAGATTTCGGGGCGTCTGGTCGCGCCCTCGTTTCTGGCCGCGGCGTTCGCCCCCCCCGGTCTATGCCGCCGCGATCGAGATCTGGGGCGCGCGCGCCGCGATGGGGCTGAGCCTCGGGCTGGCGCTGGCGACCTTCGCCGCCGCCTGGGCGTTGTGGGCCCGGATCGGACCCACGACCGACCCGGGCCTTCCCGTCTGAGACGCGGCGCGCGGGGAAAACGGTGCGGCACCCCCTCCCTTTGGCTGCTTGCAACATGGGGTCAGCGGGGTATGCTCGACGGTGCGGGACCCGGAAAAGACGCAAAAACGCAGACCGGACACCGCAGTAACCCCGATGCATCGGGGGCTAACGGGGAGGAGACCCATGACTGACATGTCCACCATGAATCGCCGTTCGTTCCTCAAGCGCAGCGCGCTGGCGGGCGGCGTCGCCGGGACCGGCGCGCTGGCCGCGCCCGCGGTGCTGGCCCAGGCGCCGATCGTGCTGAAGATGCAGACCTCCTGGGGCGCATCGAACATCTGGGACGAATTCGCCAAGGACTATGCCCGCCGGGTCGAAGAGATGTCGGGCGGGCGGCTCAAGATCGACGTGTTGCCCGCGGGCGCCGTGGTCTCGGCCTTCCAGGTGATGGACGCGGTCAATGACGGGGTGCTGGATGCCTCGCATTCGGTCTGCGCCTACTGGTACGGCAAGAACAAGGCGGCGTCGCTGTTCGGCACCGGGCCGGTCTTCGGCGGCTCGGCCACCACGATGCTCAGCTGGTTCTACGCGGGCGGCGGCGACGAGCTGTTCCGCGAGCTGACCCAGGACGTGATGGGGCTGGACGTGGTGGGCTTTCTGGGCTTTCCGATGTTCGCCCAGCCCTTCGGCTGGTTCAAGGGCGAGGTCAACACCGTCGCCGACCTGCAGGGCTTCAAGTACCGCACCGTGGGGCTGGCCGCCGACCTGATGGCCAAGATGGGCATGTCGGTCGCCCAGCTTCCGGGCGGCGAGCTGGTGCCCGCCATGGAACGCGGCGTGATCGACGCCTTCGAGTTCAACAACCCCTCGTCGGACAAGGATTTCGGCGCGCAGGACGTGGCCAAGAACTATTACCTGGCGTCCTATCACCAGGCCTCGGAAAGCTTCGAATTCCTGTTCAACCGGCCCTTCTTCGAGGATCTGGACCCCGACCTGCAGGCGATCCTGCGCTATGGCGTCGAGGCGGCCTCGACCGCCAACACCGCCAAGGCGATGGACCGCTACTCGGCCGACCTGCAATGGCTGCAGGACGAGGCCGGCGTCACCGTGCACCGCACCTCGAAAGAGATCCTCGACGCCCAGCTCAAGGCCTGGGACGAGCTGATCCCCGAGCTCGAGCAGGACGCCTTCATGAAGAAATGCCTCGACAGCCAGCGCGCCTGGGTCGAGCGCGTGACCTTCTTCGAGGTGATGAACTCGCCCGATTACACGCTGGCCTACGACCACTATTTCCCGGGCCGGCTCAAGCTCTGACCCGGACCCCGGTCCAGTGCCCCCGGCGGCCATCGCGCCGGGGGTTTTTCATGCGCCACAGGAGAGGCCCATGATCGGTTTCATACGTTTCGCCGACGCCCTGTCGGCCTGGTTCGGCAAGACCTTTGCCTGGTTGATCGTGCTGATGGCTCTGGGCACCGGCTACGAGGTTGTCGTGCGCTACGTCCTGAACAGCCCGACCGCCTGGGCGCTGGACGTGTCCTTCATCATGTACGGGACGCTTTTCATGATGGGCGGGGCCTATACGCTGTCGCGGGGCGGCCATGTGCGGGGCGATTTCCTCTATCGGCTGTGGCAGCCCCGGACCCAGGCCATGGTCGATCTGGTGCTGTACCTCGTCGCGTTCTTTCCGGGCGTGCTGGCACTGATCTTCGCGGGCTGGAAATACGCAGCGCGGTCCTGGCGCTATGGCGAGGTCTCGGTGAACAGCCCGGCGGGCATCCCGATCTACCAGTTCAAGACCGTGATCGTGGTCGCGGGCATGCTTCTGTTCATCCAGGGCATCGCCCAGGTCATGCGCTGCCTCATCGCGATCCGCACCAACGAATGGCTCGAGGCCGACGAGGACATCTTCGAGACCGAGGACATCCTGATGCGCGAGGCCGACAAGGCCGAGAGGGGCCCCCATATATGACCGACCCGCAAATCGCCCTGATCCAGCTTGGGCTTTTCATCGTCTTCGTGTTCCTCGGGTTTCCGATCGCCTTCACGCTGATGGCCATGGGCATCGGCTTCGGCTATTTCGCCTATTTCGACGCGGGCCGGATGTGGCGCGCCTTCGACCGGCTGGACGAGACCGCCGGGACATGGACCCAGATCACCACCTGGGTCGAGGGGCTCTTCAACAACCGCATCTTCGATCTGTTCGTGAACCAGACCTATACGGTGATGTCGAACGAGGTGCTGACGGCGGTGCCGCTGTTCCTGTTCATGGGCTACATCGTCGAGCGCGCGAATATCGTCGACCGGCTGTTTTCCACCCTCAACATCGCCTCGAAGAACATCCCCGGTTCGATGGGGGTGGCGGCGCTGATCACCTGCGCGCTGTTCGCGACCGCGACCGGCATCGTCGGCGCGGTGGTCACGCTGATGGGGCTTCTGGCGCTGCCCGCGATGCTGCGCGCGCGCTACGACCCGGCCTTTGCCAGCGGCATCATCTGCGCGGGCGGCACGCTGGGCATCCTGATCCCGCCCTCGATCATGCTGATCGTCTATGCCGCGGCCACCAATGTCTCTATCGTGCGGCTTTACGCGGGCGCGCTGCTGCCCGGGCTGACGCTGGTCGGGCTGTACCTCGTCTATGTGGTGGGCCGGTCCATCCTGCAGCCCTCGGTCGCCCCGCGCCCGACCGAGGACGAAATCCCCGACGTTCCCTTCGGGCGGCTGCTGTGGATGATCGTGACCTCGTTCCTGCCGCTTGCGGTGCTGATCGCGGCGGTGCTGGGCTCGATCCTCTTCGGGCTGGCGACACCCACCGAGGCCGCGTCGGTCGGCGCGCTGGGCGGGCTGGCGTTGGCCCTCATCTACCGGGCGCTCAGCTGGCAGCGGCTGCGCGAAAGCGTCTATCTGACGGTCCGCACCACGGCGATGGTCTGCTGGCTTTTCGTCGGGTCCTACACCTTCTCGGCGGTCTTCTCCTATCTGGGCGGCGAACAGGTGATCGGCCAGTTCGTCGAGGGCCTGAACCTGACACCCGTGCAGTTCCTGATCCTCGCCCAGTTGATCATCTTCCTTCTGGGCTGGCCGCTCGAATGGTCCGAGATCATCATCATCTTCGTGCCGATCTTCCTGCCGCTTCTGGCGCATTTCGAGATCGACCCGCTGTTCTTCGGCATCCTCGTCGCGCTGAACCTGCAAACCAGCTTCCTGACCCCGCCAATGGCGATGTCGGCCTATTACCTAAAGGGCATCGCGCCCCCCGAGGTCAGGCTGACCCAGATCTTCAAGGGGGTGATGCCGTTCCTCGTCTGCGTGCTGATCTCGATGGTGTTGATGTACGTCTTTCCGCAGATCGTCTATTTTCTGCCCGAACTGGTTTACGGATGAGGGCGCGCGCATGAAGGATCTCGACACCCCGATGGAGCTGGGCGCGGTCGCCCTGCGCGACCGGCTGGCCTCGGGCGCGCTTTCGGCGCTCGACCTGGTCGAGGCCTGCCTGGCCCGCATCGCCGCACGCGAGCCCGAGATCGGCGCCTGGGCCTGGATCGACCCCGATTACGCCCGCGACCAGGCCCGGCGGCTGGATGCGCACCGGGTCTCGGGCCGGGCGCTGGGGCCGCTTCATGGCCTGCCGGTGGGGCTGAAGGACGTGATCGACACCGCCCGGATCCCGACCGAGAACGGCTGCGCGCTGGATGCAGGCCGGGTGCCCGCGCGCGATGCCTTCGTGGTCGAGCGGCTGCGGGCGGCGGGCGCGCTGATCCTCGGCAAGACAGTGACGACCGAACTGGCCTTCCTGCATCCGGGCAAGACCCGGAACCCGCACAACCCGGCCCACACCCCGGGCGGGTCGTCCAGCGGCTCGGCCGCGGCGGTGGCCGATGCGATGGTGCCGCTGGCCATCGGCACCCAGACCGGCGGGTCGGTGATCCGCCCCGCGGCCTTCTGCGGCGTCACGGGCTACAAGCCGACCTTCGGCGCCATCCCCCGGCGCGGGGTGCAGATGCAGTCCCACACGCTCGACACCCTGGGCGTCTTTGCCACCGACCCGCTGGGCGCGGCGCTGGTCGCCGAGGCGCTGTTCGGCTTCGACGAGACCGACCCGGCCACGGCGCTGACCCCGCCGCCGCGCCTTCTGGACACTGCCCACGGCGCGCCGCCGCTGCCCCCGGTCTTTGCCTTCGTCAAGCCGCCGGGCTGGGACCGCGCGGACGCGGAAACCCATGCCGCCTTCGCCGAACTGACCGCCGCCCTTGGCGAGCAGGTCTTCGAGGTGACCCTGCCACCCACCTTCGACGCCGCCGCCGCCCAGCGCGCCCGGATCAACATGGCCGAGATGGCGCGCTATCATTACCGCTATGTCCGCGACGGGCTGGACCGGCTGGGCCCCGAGACCCGGGACGCGCTTGAAGAGGGCGCGCGGATCCCCGCCCGCGATTACCTCGCCGCGCTCGACTGGCCGAAGGTCCTGAACGCCGGTCTCGACGAGATCTTCACCCGCTGCGACGCGATCCTCTGCCCCGCAGCGCCCGGGCCCGCCCCCGAAGGCCTCGGCGCGACCGGCGATCCGATCTTCAACGGGCTCTGGACGCTCTGCGGCACGCCCGCGGTGACGGTGCCGGTCCTGACCGCCGGAAACGGCCTGCCGATTGGGGTGCAGCTTGTCGGCCCCCGAGGCGACGACGCGCGGCTTCTGCGGACCGCGCACTGGCTTTACGGCTGGGCCGGGGCCTGAGCCCCGCCACCGTGCCCAAGGGAAAGGAGCCCCGATGGACCGCCTGATTGCCGCCTTCGCCTTCGCCGTCTTCCTCGGTTTCGTCGGCATTCTCGCCCTTGAGGTGCCGCATGTCGATCTTTGGGCGGTGATCGCGATCACCGTCGCGCTGGTTGCCGCCGATCTGGTGTTCGCGCTCTTCAAGCCGCGCGACTGATCGCCTCCAACCTATTGGCAAAAAACACATTTCTCCCTGACGATACAGACAAACGTTGGATATGCCGGCCCCGGGCCGCGTGCTAGGCTCTTGTCGGCCCGCGGGGGAGGATCGCGGGCCTGAAACGGGGAGAACCCCGAAGGGAGGAAAGATGAAAACCACCTTGATCGGCGCGGCCGTGGCGGCCGTGCTTGCGGTGCCGGCCTTCGCACAGGGCGCGGACGTGCCCGACAATCTGGAAAAGCTGGGCAATTTTCAGACCACCGGCACCACCGACTTCACCTATGTCCCGCAAGAGGACGCCTTTGCCGACGGGATCCGCAAGACGCTCGAGCGGATCACGCTGCCCGAGGGCTTCAGGATCGGGCTTTATGCCGTGGTGCCGGATGCCCGGCACATGGCGGTCGGCCCGCAGGGCATCGTCACCTTCGTCGGCACCCGCAAGGACAAGGTCTGGGCGGTCACCGACCGCAACAAGGACCGCGTCGCCGACGAGGTGAAGGACTTTGCGCCCTCGCTGAAATTCGCGATCCCGAACGGGCCCTGCTTTTCGAAGGACGGGTTTCTCTACATCGCCGAACAGAACCGCGTGCTGCTGTTCCCGGCGGCCGAGTTCTTCTACGAAAGCCCCGATGTTGCGGCCTTCAACCTGGTCAAGCAAGGCGAGCTGATCCCGCCCGAGGAGGAAAGCTACAATCACACCGCGCGGGTCTGCAAGATCGGCCCGGACGGCAAGATCTACATCTCGCTCGGCCAGCCCTTCAATGTCGCGCCGCCGGAAAAGCTGGACCTTTACCGCGAAGTCGGGATCGGCGGCATCATCCGGATGAACACCGACGGCACCGGGCGCGAGGTCTATACCTACGGCATCCGCAACTCGGTCGGGCATGATTTCGACCCGGAAACCGGCGATCTGTGGTTCACCGACAATCAGGTCGACGGCATGGGCGACGACATCCCGCCGGGCGAGCTGAACCACCAGACCGAGATGGGCCAGCATTTCGGCGCGCCCTGGTATGGCGGGGGCGATGTGCGCACCAACGAATATTCGGGCCAGGACGTGCCCTATGACGTGGTGATGCCCGCGGTCGAGATGGCGGCCCATGCCGCCGATCTGGGCATGACCTTCTATTCCGGCAGCATGTTCCCCGAAGAATACCGGGGCGCGATCTTCTCGGCCCAGCACGGGTCGTGGAACCGCACGACGCCGGTCGGGGCGCGGGTCATGGTCACCCATGTGGCCGAGGACGGCACCGCGACCTCGGAACCCTTCGCCGAAGGCTGGATCGACGGGAACGGCGAATATCTGGGCCGGCCGGTCGATGTCGCGCAGCTGCGCGACGGGTCGATCCTGGTCTCGGACGATCTGGCGGGGGCGATCTACCGCATCTGGTACGAGGGGATGTGATGAAGGGCCTGTCAGCCCTGACGCTGGGCGGGCTGATGCTCGCCAGCGCCGCCTTCGGCGATGCCGCCTCCGGCGATCTTGCGGCCGGGCGCAAGGTGGCCGGGCTTTGCCGGGTCTGTCACGGGTTGCAGGGCGTGGCCCAGGTGCCGATCGCCCCGCATATCGCAGGCGAGCCGGTCAGCTACATCACCCGACAGCTGGCCGCCTTCCGGTCGGGCGCGCGCGAACACGAGATGATGACCGTGGTGGCGCGCGGGCTGACCGACACCCAGATCGCCGATGTCGCGGCCTGGTATTCGGCCCATACCGCCCGCGCCAGCCTGCCCCCGGGCGCCGATGCCTCGGCCGCGCCCGCGCTTTGCGTCACCTGCCACGGCGAGACCGGCATCGCGGTCAATCCCGACGCCCCCAATCTGGCGGCCGAGACCAACATCTATCTCGCCACCCAGCTCAAGGCGTTCCGCTCGGGCAAGCGCCGCCACGAGATCATGTCCGGGATCGCCGCCGATCTGACCGACGACGAGATCCGCGCCTCTGCCGACTGGTACGCGGCGATGCGGCTCGAGGTGACCGAACCGGGCGCCCCCGGCCCCTGCGGCGCGGCATGCTAGCCCCCCAAGCTGACCGGGACCTGAAGACCCAACCTCTTGTCTCTACACAATGAATTGCCTTGAACGGGGGTCTGGGCGGGCGCAGGTTGCGCCCGTTCCGGCGCCGGGGTCAAACCCGTGCCGCCCGCCCAGTCAACCGCCCAGCAAGGAGACGGAAATGTCCGATACCAACGCCAGCGGCCCCGCCAGCCCCGAGGCCTATTCCTTCCGACAGAAACTCGCGCATTGGGGCGTGGTCGTCCTCGTCGCGGCGCAATACCTGGTCTTCGATGCCATCGGCCGCGATTTCGGCCGCGGCATGAAGACCGGCGAGTGGGTCTATTCGCCCGTCGCCACCGGCCACATCCTGTTCGGCTTCGCGATCCTCGCGCTGATGGTCTGGCGGCTCAAGCTGCGCCGCGACGAGGGCGTCCCCGCCCTGCCCGCCGCCGAACCCGGCTGGGCCGCGACGCTCGCGCGCCTGACGCATGGCGCCTTCTACCTGATGCTCTTGGCGATGCCGCTGGTCGGCGCCGCGGCCTGGTTCCTGCAATCGGGCAGCGCCGCAGAGATGCACGAGACGGCCGCGAATCTGCTGATGGCGCTGATCGCGGTCCATGTCGCGGCCGTGGCCGTGCACCAGTTCCGGTGGAAAAGCAGCATCCTCAGCCGGATGATGTGACCCGGAGCGCGCCTTCCGCGCCGACCGCTCCCTGACCGGCGGGGAAGGCATGGCGCGGCCCGCGGGCGATCTCTGCCCCCGGGCCGCGCGTACCCCCTCAGGCCGAAAGCGCCGCTTCAAGTCGCGCCCATTCGGCCTCGGACCCCGGAAGACCCAGCCGCAGCCAGGTCGCCGAATAGGGAAAGATCCGCGACCAGATCCGCGCGCGCCCCAGCCGCGCCTGCGCCGCCCCGGCATCGCCCGTGTCAAACAAGCGGAAAAGCGCGGTGCCACCCAGCGGCCGCCATCCCGCCGCCTCGGCCAGTGCGTCGGCCCGCACGGTTTCCGCCATCAGCCGCACGCGGCTGGCCTCTCGCCACCCCGCATCGGCCAGCGCCAGCGCCCCCGCCTCAAGCGCCGGTCCCGAAACCGCCCAGGGCCCCGCCCGACCCGCCATTTGCCCGATCAGCGCGTCGGGCCCCAGAACAAAGCCCAGCCGAAGCCCCGCAAGCCCGTAGAACTTGCCGAAGGACCGCAGCACCAGCACATTGCCGGGACAGGTCCCCGGCAGCAGCGACAGCGCGGGATGCGGGTCGGCGAAGCTTTCATCGACGACCAGAACGCCCACCGTCCCGGCGATCCGCGCCAGTGCCTCGGGGGACAGGCGCCGCCCGTCGGGATTGTTGGGGTTCACAATCACCGCCAGACCGGCTCCGGCCAGTGCCCGGGTATCCGGGACCGTCTCGACCGCACGGCCCACCGCCTCGAAGGCGCCCGCATATTCGTTATATGTGGGACCAAGTACCCGTACCGGCCCCTCGGGCGCGACGACGGGCAAAAGCTGGATCGCCGCCTGTGCACCCGCCAGCGGCAGCACCGGCCAGCCGGTGCCATAGGCGCCCCGCGCCGCGCCGGTCAGGCGGTCCATCGCGGCCTGTCCCGGCAGGTCGCGCAGCGCCGAGGCCGAGGCAGGCGGCGCCGGATAGGGCACCCGGTTGATGCCGGTCGAGAGGTCGATCCAGTCGCCGGGCGCCCCGCCGAACCGCTTGATCGCCCCCGTTAGATCGCCCCCGTGATCGCGTCCGCCTGCCATCTCTACCCCCCGAACGCCCAGACCAGCGCCGCCAGCCCCAGCGCCAGCACCGCCATCGCCTGCAGATAAACCCCAAGCCCCCGCCACAGGTCGCGCGGCCCCGGGTCGGGCGCGCCCGCGTTCAGCCAGGGCTCGTCGCTGACCCGGTCGCCATAGATCCGCGGCCCCGACAGCCGCAGCCCAAGCCCGCCCGCCATCGCCGCCTCGGGCCAACCGGCATTGGGCGAGCGATGCGCGCCCGCGTCCCGCGCCATCGTCTTCGCGGCCCGGACCGGGTGCCGCGCCACAAGGCAGAACAGCGCGCCGGTCAGCCGCGCGGGCAGCAGATTGGCCAGATCGTCCAGCCGCGCCGCGACCCGGCCGAAATCCTCATAGCGGTCGTTCCGGTGCCCGATCATGCTGTCGAGCGTGTTCACCGCCTTGTAGCCCGCGATCCCCGGCAGGCCCAGCAACATGCCCCAGAAGACCGGCGCGACGATGCCGTCCGAGGCGTTCTCGGCCAGGCTTTCCAGCGCTGCCCGCGCCATCCCAGCCCGGTCGAGCCGCGCCGGATCGCGCCCGACGATCATCGACACGGCCTCGCGGGCGCCCGCCAGATCGCCCGCCGCCAGCGGCCGCGCGACCCGGGCCACATGATCGAAAAGGCTGCGCGTCGCGACCAGCGGCGCGGCCAAAAGCCCGGTCAGGACCGCGCCCGGCCAGCCGCCGGGCAGAATGGCGGCCAGCGCCCAGGCGGGCAGCACCGCCGCCCCGACGGTCAGCGCAACCGTCAGCCCGCCCAGCCGCCTGCGGGTCGCGGGCGCATCGCCCGGGCGGTTCAACCGCGATTCAAGGCCCGCGATCAGCGCGCCGATCCAGGTCACCGGATGGCCGATCCGGGCATGGAGCCTGTCGGGCCAACCCGCCACGCCTTCGACCGCAAGGGCCACCAGCATCGCCGCCGCACTCATCGTCCGCCTCCCGTCCTGAACCGCAACACCCGGCCAAGCCCCGCCGCGCGCAGCGCCGTCTCGGTCTGCCGGGGCGCCTCGCCCGGCGCGAACAGCAGGCCCAGCGCCGGGCCGGTATGGGCCGCCACCAGCCCAAGCGCGCCAAGATCGCGCCCCAGCGCCCAGATCGGCGCAGGGTCCGGGCCACCGCGGAGCGCATGGCAGCGCCGGGCGCTTTCTGTCGCAAGCTGCGCCCGGCCGGCGCGATCCGTCGTGACGCGCCAGGCCGCGACCAGATCCGAGATGTCGGGAAAGGCGGTATCGGCCGGATCGGTGCGCCGCCCCGGCCCCGCGAACCCGCCGACGATCTCGAAACCCGGGCCGGGAGCCAGACGGCCCAGCACCCGCGCCGCGCGCGGCGCCCAAAGCAGCGCCTCGGGCACGGGCTGCATCAGCGGATCCGTCGCGCCCTCCAGCGCGAGACAAAGAGCTGCCTCGGTGTCCGGCGACAGCGCGATGGGCGCCAGACAGCGGATCGCCGCCAGCAGCGCCGCGGTCGAGGCGCCCGCCCCGCCACCGGGCGGCATGCCCACGAAAAGCCGCAAACGCCCCGGCGCGATCCCGAAAAGCCGCGCCAGACGCGCCACCTGTCCCTGCGCCAGCACCGGCCGCCCGCCTTGCCAGAGCCCCGCCATCCGCCCCGGACGCCAGACCGCGCGAACCTCCAGCGCCGGACAAGGCACGGTGACCAGCGCGACAGGTCCGCCGGGGCCCAGCCGCCCCTGAAGGAACTCGCCGAAATGACCCGCCACCCGGGCGCTGCGGCAGGCCGGGCCGGGACGGGATCGGGGAACGGGACGCGGGACAGGCGGGCTAGCGGGCATCGGACCAATCGGGCGGCGGAACCGGCCCCCGCAATGGCATTCCCGGCGCGGGGATGCAACGGGCACCGCCCGCCAGGCCCCCAATCTGCGACGCGGTGCGGCTGCAGCGATGCGCAAAGCCCGGCCGTGTACGAGACCGGCCGAAGGCGAGGCGCTTCTGGCGCGCCCCCGGTTTCGGCCCCCGGATTGCCTCTTCGACGACACTTGCGCCGGATCGACCGACCCGGCGAAAACCATGCCATCCGAACGGCGCAGGTCCGCAGCGCAGAAACCGGGCGCCACAGGCATTCCAAAACACGCGCCGGGCCAGACCACGGTTGCAGGCTTTTTCATCTTTGAAACAATTAATTATGAACCGGGGCTCTTCCCGTCCGCGCCGCGACCGGCAGACGCGAACGGGGGCCAAACCGTGCCACACTGCCTTACTTTTGATCGGCATCGGCAGAGACCTGCTTCATCAATTGGCCAGGCGCGCTACAATCTTGAAGCGAAGTGACGTCTATGCGTTAACCTTGCCGTCGAAATGCCCCTGCGCTATCCGAAGCTGCGAAAAGCGCATTTCAGTTCTTTCTTTGCTGGACCGGAGCCGAATGATCAGTCGCCACTCCATCGGATCTGAAATCGCCGACGACCGCGTTTCCTGCGTGACCGGCTATTCCGCGATCCTTCCCGGCGCGGACGGGATCGACGCGGTCTGGCAGGTGCTGAGCGAGGGCCGCTGCACAATCTCGGACATGCCCGGCGACCGCTGGAGCAAGGCACGCTGGATGTCGCCCGAGCCCGGGCTGGCCGGGCACAGCTATTCGCAGCGCGCCGGGATCGTCGCGACGGCCTTCGACTTCGACGCCGGATGCTTCGGCATCACCCCGCGCGAGGCCGAACAGATGGACCCGCAACAGCGCCTGCTGCTGGAGGTGACGGCGCGGGCCTTCGATCACGCCGGGATCGACCCCGCAGCGGTCGCGCCCGAGCGTGTGGGCGTCTTTATCGGCGCGGCCTCGCTCGATCATTCGACGACCATGCTGCAAGACCCCGACATGGCCGGGCCGCAATACATGCTGGGCAATACCGGCTCGATCATGGCCAACCGGATCTCGCATCTGTGGAACCTGCAGGGGCCCAGCTACATCGTCGACACCGCCTGTTCCTCGGGGCTGTTCGCGCTGGACCATGCCCGCAGGGCCATCGCCTCGGGGCAGATCGACACCGCCATCGTCGGCGGCGTCAACCTGCTTCTGTCGCCGATGCCCTTTGTCGGTTTCTCGCAGGCAGGGATGCTGTCGCCGCAGGGGCTGTGCCGGGCCTTTGCCAAGGGCGCCGACGGCTATGTGCGCAGCGAGGGCGCGGTGGCTTTCATTCTGGAACGGCTGACGACCGCGCAGGCCGCCGGGCGGCGGGTCCGGTCGGTGCTGGTGGCGACTGCGGTCAATTCCGCCGGACGGACCCCCGGCATCGCGCTGCCCTCGGCCGACCGGCAGGCCGCGCTGATCGAGGCGGCCCTGGCCGAGGCGGGCTATGATCCCGACGCGCTGGCCTTTGTCGAGGCGCATGGCACCGGCACCGCCGTCGGCGACCCGCGCGAGGCCGATGCCATCGGCCGGGTCTATGGCCGCCGCCGGGCGCTGCCGCTGCCGATCGGATCGGCCAAAAGCAATTTCGGCCATCTCGAACCCGCCTCGGGCCTTGTCGGGCTGCTGAAGGCGCAGATCGCGCTGGACCGCCAGACGATCCCCGCGACGCTGCATTGCGACGAACCGAACCCGGAAATCGACTTTGCCGGGCTCAACCTCGATATCGCGCGCTCGGCCCGGGCGCTGCCGCCTGCGGACCGGCCCTGGCTGGCGGCGGTCAATTCCTTCGGTTTCGGCGGCGCCAACGCCCATGCGGTGATCCGCCAGCCCCGGCCCGACGAAAACGCCCCCGATGCCGATGCCGCGAGGCTGCCACCCGCACTGCTTCTGTCCGCAGCCAGCGAGGCCGCACTGACCGACCTTGCCCGGTCCTGGCACGCGCTGGCCGAGGCGGCCCCGGCCGATCTGGGCGCGCGGATCGCCACCGCGAACTGGCGCCGCGCGCGCCACCGCCATCGCCTGTGCTTGCCTGCCGCGACCGCCGGTGCCCTGGCGGACGGGCTGGCCGACTGGCTGGGCGACGCGCGGATGGGCGCGCCGGGCGCCAGCGCCGAAACGACGCTGCGGGACGCACCGTTGGCCTTCGTCTATGCCGGGAACGGCGCGATGTGGGCGGGCGCCGCCCGGACCCTTATGGAAACCGACGCCACCTTCCGCGGCGTCTTTTCCGAAATCGCGACGGACTTCGCGGCGCTCGGCATCCCCGGCCTTGCCGACACTCTGGCCGATCCCGATCTCGAGGCGCGGCTGGGCGAGGCCGAGGTGGCACAGCCCCTGACCTTCGCGATCCAGGTCGCGCTGACCGAGGCGCTGGCCGAGGCCGGGCTGCGGCCCGCCGCCGTTCTGGGCCATTCGATGGGCGAGGTCGCTGCGGCCATCGCCGCCGGACGGATCGCCCGCGACGACGGCATCCGCATCATCGCGCATCGCTCGCGCGCCTTCGAGCCCCTGCGCGGCAAGGGCGGCATGGCCGCCTTCGCCGCGCCCCGCGACCGGATCGAGGCGCTGATCGCCGACCATGGACTGGCGGCCGAGGTCTCGGCCGAGAACGCGCCCGAAAGCATCACCGTCAGCGGCACCGACGATGCGCTGAAGGCGCTGGCGCGCATCGCCCGCACCCACCGCATCGCGGGCCGCATCCTGCCGATTTCCTACCCCTATCACTCGGCTGCGGTGGAAACGCTGCGCCAGCCGCTGACCCGGGGGTTGTCGCGCATTGCGCCCCGGGACGGCAGCGTTCCGTTCTATTCGGGCTGGGACGGCACCCGCTATGACGCGCCGCTCGACGGGGTCTACTGGTGGCGCAACGCCCGCCTGCCGGTGGCCTTCCGCGAGGGCGTCCGGGCGATGGCCCGCGACGGCATCCGGGTCTTTCTGGAAATCTCGCCGCGCACGGTGCTGCGCACCTATCTGCGCGACACCCTGGCCGAGCTCGACTGCGAGACCCGGGTGCTGGAAAGCCTCGATAGCGCCCGGTCCGAAGAGCGCGACGCGGGCAGCATCGCCCGCGCGGCGCTGGCGGCGGGCGGGGCGGTCGACCGCGCCCGCGTGCTGGGCCCCGAACGGCCGGTGGCCGACGGGCTGCCCGACTATCCCTTCGACCGCCAGACCTACCGGCTGGACAGCCCGGTCGCGGCCGACATCTTCCACCGCCGTCCGCAGCATCCCTTGCTTGGCGCCCGGCTGCGTCCCGACAGCGCCGAATGGGAGGGCGAGATCGCCCTGGCCCGCATCCCCTGGCTGGCCGATCACCGGGTCGGCGGCCGCGTGCTGCTGCCCGCCACCGCCATGGTCGAGATGTTCGCCCATGCCGGCTGCGAGATCCTGAAATCCGACGAGATCGAGTTGCGCGACGTCGAATTCCTGCGCCCTCTGGAACTGCCCGAAAAGGGCGCCGTGCCGGTCCGGCTGGTCCATGAACCCACGGCCCGGCGGATGCGGATCGAGGCGGGCGGTCCGCGCGCCTGGGCGCCGGTGGCCGTGGCCCGGCTGTTCGCCGCGACCGGCACCCGGCCCGCGCCGGTGACCGCGCCCGAGGCGATGGGCGAGGCCGGACCGCTTTACGACGGTCTCAGGGCGGCCGGGCTGGACTATGGACCGGCCTTCGCCCGGGTGACGGTGCTTGACCGCGACGGGGCGGCGGTGCGCACGGCGCTGGCCCCCCGCGACGCGGCGCCGGGCTTTCGCTTCGATCCGGCGCTGGCCGATGCGGGGCTGCATGGCGCGGTGCTGCTGCTTGAGGGCCGCGATGCCCGGCTGCGGGTGCCCGCCCGGATCGCCAAGGTGCGGGTCTGCGGACCGGGCCAGATCATTTGCGCCCGGCTGAGCCGCGCGGGCGGCTGGGACGAAAGCCTGGCCTTCGATATGGTGCTGGCCGATGCGACCGGCACCGCCCTGCTGGCCTTCGAGGGGCTCCGGCTGAGGCCGCTGCCCACCGGGGCGGCCGAGCCGCATGCCTATTGGGACGAACGACTGGTGCCCCTTGCGGGAGGCGGCGCGGACGCGATCGCGGCCGCCGCGGAGGCGGCCTGCCGCCCGGATCAGACCCCCAGCGATGCCGATGTGCTGCGCGCGGCGCTTGGCAGCCGTCTGGCCTGGGACCGGGTCGCGACCGGCACCGACCCGGCCGATCCGCGCCATGACATGGCCCGGCACTGGCTGGCATCGACCGGCCACGGCGAGGGCGCGCCACAGATCGCGGCCGACTGCCCCTGGCCCCCGGCCGACGCGCTTCTGGCGCTGCTGCCCGAGGTGGCGCCCGGCGCCTCGGCCGAGCTGAAATCGGCGCTGGCCGCCGCCGCGGGCGAAGAGCGCCCCGCCGACCCGCTGCCGCTGGCCGCGCGGACGCTGGAAACCCTGCTGGAGGCCGCCGCGCCGCTCGGGCGGATCGCGCTGGCAGGTGCGCTCGATCTGGGTCTTGTCGCGGCGGCGCTGAGCGCGGGCGGTCACGTCACCGTGCTGGCAGAGGACAGCAACGCGCTCGACCGGTTGCGGGCGCGGCTCGACACAAGGCTGCCCTTGCGGTTTCTGGCGCTGACCGAGGCCCGCGCCGCCGATGCCGCCGATCTGGTGCTGGGCTGCTGCCTTGCGCAGAGCTTTGCCCAGCGCGAAAGCGCCGGGCGGCTTGCCGCGCTGGTGGCACCGGGCGGCACCCTGATCGCGGCCGAAGAGGCGCCCGATCTCTTCGCGCTGATGACGCTCAGGCATCGCGACGCCGACGCGCTCGACCGGCTGGACCGCGCGTTCCATGCCGCAGGGCTCGACACCGCCAGCGGCACCGCCCGGGGTTCCGAAGCGCTGCGGCTGATCCGCGCCACCCGCCCCGCCGCCCGCGCCAAGGCCCGGCCCGCGCTTGGCCTTACCGGCAGCGGCCCGCTGGCCGAGGCGCTGGCCGCGCTGCCGCCCGGCACCGATGCGCCGGTGGCCTTTCATTGCGCGGCGCTTGACGGCGACGACCCTCTGGCCGCCGCCCGGATCTTCCGCGATCTGCCCGAAACCGACGGCCCGCTTTGGGTCGCGGTCGGGGGCACCGACCGTTGGGAGGAACTGACCGGCTGGCGCCGGGTCGTCGCCAACGAAACCGGCCGCGACATCCGCCTGATCTGCGCGGACCCGGACGTCGCGCCGGAGCGGATCGCGGCGCTGGCCGCGACCTCGCCCGAAGCCGAGATCCGCGTGACCGCCGCGGGCGCCGCCGCGCCGCGCGTCGTGCCGGTGCGGCCGCTCGCCCCCGGGGCCGGCCCGCGCCGCCTGGTGGC